>NZ_JAJGZS010000014.1:26765-36707 GCF_020806285.1 Shewanella sp. 10N.7 | reverse complement strand
ACGACCTTCGGGTTATGAGCCCGACGAGCTACCAAACTGCTCCATCCCGCGTCCGTTTAAGCGGGGCGAACTATAACGACCTATAGTGCCCTTGGCAAGTCGAAATAGCATATTTATGATCGTTTGTTGGGTTAATGAGCATATATAGACTATTTCAGCCTTAATCGGTGTCCTTTTAAGCATTGTATATGCGTTCTTGCTTTCAATTAGCTAATTTTTGGATCAAATTAACCAATAAATCGTAGATTTAATGGTACTCAATAGCTAAAACGACTCAAAAGACTAGAATTTATCCATTTCAGTGACATTTTCACACCTGACAATCGGTTTAGGTATATAATGCCGACTTAATTATATCTGTGAGATGATGACGTCGATTCCATGTTAAATTTTTTTGCTGCTGCCCCTAAGGGTTTTGAATATAGCTTATCTAATGAGCTTAAAGAGTTTGGTGCTACTGATGTTAAGGAAAGCGTCGCTGGTGTGTATTTTTCAGCACCTATAGAACTTGCCTACCGAATTACATTGTGGTCTCGACTTGCTAGCCGCATTGTCGTTGTTATCTATAAAGGTGCTTGTGAGTCTGCCGAGCAACTTTATAACGCAGCATATGCTGTTGATTGGCCATCTCACTTCTCTAATCAAAGTACATTTGGTATTGATTTTCACGGTACTGGTGGGTTTATTAACAACACCCAGTTTGGCGCACTGAAAATTAAAGATGCTGTTGTTGACCGTTTTCGTGATGATGGTCAGGAACGTCCTGATGTAGAACGTATCCAATCAGATTTTAGAATCGATGCTCATTTTCGAAATAATCAACTTACCATGTCGATTAACTTCTCTGGGCCTTCATTACACCAACGCGGTTACCGTTCAATAACGGGTGAAGCACCACTAAAAGAGAACTTAGCAGCCAATATGCTAGCTCGTTGTGGCTGGCAAGCTAAACCGATTGACTTGTTAGATCCATTTTGTGGTAGTGGTACGGTTGTGATTGAAGCTGCATTAATGGCTGCTGATATTGCCCCAGGATTGCAGCGTGCAAGGTTTGGTTTTGAGCATTGGCTTCAGCATGACGATCAAGTTTGGCAAGACATCTTACAAGAAGCTAAAGCACGAGCGAGCTTAGGTAAATCTCGTTGTAATGTTAAGTTCTACGGATCGGATATTGATTCTCGGATGGTTGCGCTAGCAAAACAGAATGCTGAAAATGCAGGTGTTGCTGACTTAATTGACTTTACGGTATCAGATGCGCTTGAAGTGACACCGCCGTTAGAAACTGGCTTTTTAGTCTCAAACCCACCTTATGGTGAGCGTTTAGGCAGTATTACTGAGCTTTTACAGCTTTATTATCAGTTAGGCGATAAGTTCAAAAAAGATTTTGGTGGCTGGAAGATTGCCATGTTGTGTAGCGATATTGAATTGCTATCGGCATTAAAGCTTAAAGCTGACAAACAAATGAAGATGTTTAACGGTGCGTTGGAATGTGGTTTTAACCTTTATACATTGCACGCCAAAAGTACCCGCCGTGAAGCGCCAGTATTACCGGAAGGTGTCGACATTGCCGATATCTCACCTGCGTTTGCTAATCGTATTAAAAAGAATATGAAGCAATTGACTAAGTGGGCCAAAAAAGAAGGTATCGATAGCTACCGTATTTATGATGCCGACTTGCCTGAATATAATGTGGCGATTGATAAGTATGTCGATCACGTTGTGATTCAAGAATACTCAGCACCTGCTACCATTCCTGAAGCTGTGACAAAACGTCGTTTAACCGATGTATTGTTATCACTACCTGCAGCCTTAGGTATTGATCCTGAGTTAGTCACCTTAAAAACGCGCGAACGTCAAAAAGGTGCTAGCCAGTACCAAAAGTTAGACGAGCAGAAGCTTGAGATTATTACTCAAGAATATAATGCGCGATTCAAGTTAAACCTGACTGGGTATTTGGATACTGGTTTATTTTTAGATCATCGCTTAACCCGTAAACTGGTTGGTGAAAAGTCAGCAGGTAAACGCGTACTTAACTTGTTCTCTTACACTGGTAGTGCATCGGTTCATGCAGCCCTTGGTGGCGCTAAATCTGTCACGACAGTCGATATGTCGAATACGTATTTAGCTTGGGCTAAAGAAAACTTTGAGTTAAACAATCTCAACGTTAGACAATACAAGTTTGAGCAAGCCAATTGCATTCAATGGATAAAAGATTGTGAAGAACAATTTGATTTGATTTTCATTGATCCGCCAACCTTTTCAAACTCTAAGCGTATGGAAGATAGCTGGGATGTTCAGCGTGACCATGCTGCTTTATTGGTTGATTTGATTAAATTGTTGAGCCCAACGGGTGAGATCATTTTCTCGAACAACAAACGTAAATTTAAAATGGATATCAACCTTTTAGGCCAATATAAAATGGACGTGAAGAACATTGATAACCAAACCTTACCAATGGATTATAAGCGTAATCCACACATCCATAACACATGGTTAATCACTCATGCTAAGTCGCCTTACAGCAGCTAAGGTATGCAGAATCGTAATATGTTAACTAACACAAAAACTGAAAACTCAGATTTAATTTTATATCACACAGAGGGATGCCATTTGTGTGAAATTGCTCAATCGCTGGTTGAGCAATTAGCCCTGAGTTATCAACATATTGATATATGCGATGATGAAGTACTTGCTGAGCGTTACGGTATTTCAATTCCAGTGTTAGTTATGGGTGATAAAGAACTGTTTTGGCCATTTGATGTGCCACAGTTAACTGATTTTATTAGGAGCGTCGTTTGAGTCTAGTTCGTATTAATAATGGTTCGTTAGCCTATGGTTATACGCCATTATTGAAAAATTCTGATTTCACTATTTTACCTGGTGAGCGTGTTTGTATTGTCGGCCGAAATGGCGCAGGCAAATCAAGTTTGATGAAAGTCCTATCAGGTGATGTGCTACTTGACGATGGTGAATTTAATATCGCCTCAGATGTGAATGTTAGCCGTTTACAGCAAGATCCGCCCAAAGCGGAAACTGGGACGGTTTATAAGTATATCTCAGCGGGACTTAAAGAAATTGGTGAGCAACTTGAGCGTTATCATCAGCTTTCCCATGACGTTGCTACTGCTGAGCCAGAAGCAATGGAAAAGATGCTCAATCAAATGACGCGTCTTCAAGAGTCACTAGATCATAATAATGGTTGGCAACTTGATTCAAGAATTATCCAGAATTGTGAATTACTTGGACTCGATCCAGATAAGCCATTAAGTGAGTTATCTGGTGGCTGGCAACGCAAGGTTGCTTTAGCACGTGCTCTAGTCAGCGAGCCAGACTTATTATTACTTGATGAACCAACCAACCACCTCGACATTGATACCATTGAATGGTTAGAGCAATTCTTGCTTAACTTTAAAGGTGCCATCGTATTCGTCAGCCATGACCGTGGTTTTATTCACCGTATGGCAACCCGAATTGTTGATCTTGACCGTGGTGTTGTCACGTCTTGGCCTGGCAATTACAAAATGTACTTAGAAGGTAAGCAAGAGTGGTTGCGGGTTGAGGCTGAGCAAAATGCTCACTTTGATAAAAAACTGGCAGAAGAAGAAACTTGGATCCGTCAGGGCGTTAAAGCACGTCGTACGCGTAATGAAGGCCGAGTCCGAGCATTAAAAGCATTGAGAAGTGAGCGCAGCGAGCGTTTGAATCGACAAGGCAACGCCAAGATGAACGTCAGTGATACAGAGCGTTCTGGTAAGTTAGTATTTGATATTAAAGAGCTAAACTATAATCTTCCTGAAAAAGATTTAGTTAAAAACTTCAGTTCAACGGTCATGCGCGGTGATAGAATCGCATTAATTGGACCCAACGGTTGTGGTAAATCGACGCTGATTAAGTTATTGATTGAGCAGCTAACACCTCAATCAGGTGAAGTAAAAGTTGGAACTAAGCTTGAAGTTGCTTATTTTGACCAATACCGCGAAGCGCTTGACCCAGAAAAAACAGTTGAAGAAAATGTTGGTGATGGTAAAAGTACCGTAACAATTAATGGCCAAGACCGTCATATTTTAAGTTACTTACAAGACTTCTTATTTTCACCTGCCAGGGCAAGAACGCCTGTTAAAGCGTTATCAGGTGGTGAGAAAAACCGTTTGTTGCTAGCACGCCTGTTACTGAGACCTGCAAACTTAATTATTCTTGATGAACCAACCAATGACCTTGATGTTGAGACCCTAGAATTGTTAGAGTCTCTACTGACTGATTTTGAAGGCACATTATTAATTGTCAGTCATGACCGTGAATTTATAGATAACACGGTAACCAGCAGTTGGTGGTTTGCGGGTAATGGTGGATGGCATGAGTATGTTGGTGGTTATAATGATGCTGTTTCTCAAGGAGCTAAATTTTATTCTGAGGAACCTGACGCCGCATCTGTTGTCATAGCATCAGCGCCTGTTGAAACGAAAGCTGAAAAGCCTAAGCAAGCAACAACCAATGCGCCTAAGAAATTATCGTTCAAACTTCAACGTGAGCTCGAGCAATTGCCGAGTAAAATGGAGACGTTAGAACAGGAAGTAGAAGAATTACAAAACACTGTGGCTTCAGCTGATTTTTATAGCCAACCACAAGATACTGTCAACTCAGTGCTACAGGCATTGGCGGCAAAAGAACAAGAATTGGACACTTGCTTTGAACGTTGGGAAGAACTCGAGTCATTGAAGTAAGCGCATAATAAAAATAGGAATTAAAATGAAGTCGAAGTTTGATAAGGCATTATCTGTCGTTGCCTTGAGTGTGCTTGGCGCCATCGGCAGTGTGCATGCTGCTCCAGTATATGAAATTGTAAATATTGAAGATTTTGATCTCAAAGGTAATGTCGATGGCACCAGCCGCGGCTATGCGCTTGGCGTAAATGCCAATGATGAATTGGTCGGTGTATCTAAAGGTAAGAAAAAATTATCTGTAGATGATGAAGACGATGATGGCGTTATTGATGTTGAAGACGGGATTGCGCCAGAAGAGGCCATTGTCTATTCGGTATTCTTGCCGATTATTGCCAATAATTACACTTTCACAGCAGAAGAAAATGATGCTGAATCGCCATGGAATCCAAACTTTTTTAGCGTCAATGGGACCACCGCGCCAACTGATGTTGATGATGAAGGTGAGTTAATTATCAACTCTGTTGATACTTTCTTTTACGGCATGAATGATGATGGTGTAAAAGTTGGTTCTTATACAGCACCTGAAAAAACGATGGATTACGAAGGTAGCGATGAAGACCAAGAGTTTTGGTATTACCGTGACTTTGAGCTGCGCGGGGTTGCGGTCACAGATGATGGTTCTGAAATCGAGTTAATCCCATCTTATCAAACCTATATTCGTGAAGATGATGATTTTGTGGTTGAACTGGGTGGCTGGTCAGCTGCTGCTGCGGTTAACAATAATAATTTAGTGGCTGGTTATGCTAGTACCGATATTATTGAATTCAGTTCTGATCGTATTGATAACTGTATTGATACAAGTTTGGATGAAGATCTAGAGTTTCCTGCACCAGTAGAAATTTGTGTGCAAGCAGACCAATACCCTTCAAATGGTCGTCGTAATATCTCTTACCAAACACGTGCTCATGTGTGGCAAATAGAAGCAGATAATACAATTCCAGAAGATAATATTGTAGAGCTGCCATTAGGGTTAACACCTGATGAAGATTCGACATTAAATTATATTGCTCAAGGTTTAGGTATTAATAATGATGATGTGGTCGTAGGTCGCTCTCACACTTATCGAAATGGTGACAAAGACGATTTATACCAAGATGCCGCATATTGGCAAAAAGATAGCAATGGTGATTACCAGTATAACTGGATTGATCCGGATATTTTCAGTGATACTGTTTATAGCTCTATCGCTTATGATGTCAATGATAATGGTATTGTTGTAGGTAGCTTTCAAAAATATATCAGCGGTTATTTAAGAGAGAAGTTCTTCTACTATGATATCAATGATCCTGCTGCTGAAATTGTGGTGCCAGATGATTTTCAAGAAGGTTTGTCTGATTTAACCAGTAAACCGAAAGCGATTAACAACGCGGGTCAAGTTGTAGGTAATATTGAGGTTACTTATGACAAAGATAAACCACGCCCAAAAGCAGCGTTCTTGTATAACATGAACGACAGCGAGTTTATCAATATCAATAATAACTTAACCTGTGAGTCAAAAGGTTACGAGCAAGATGAAGACGGTGAATGGAGTCGTCATCAAGTTGAAGTGATTGATGGCGATGGTTCTATCCTGTCTTACGGCGCTGAATTTTATGTTGTTGAAGCGAATAGCATTAATGAAGAAGGCACAATAGTAGGTACTGCTTTCGTACGTAAGCCAATTTATCAATACGACTCTGATGGGAACCTGATTTTAGGTGAGAACGGTACGCCTTTATTTGAAATTGATGGTAACGGTGATCCTGTAACATCATTCTTAACCCGTATGGTTGTGCTGAAACCAACGTCAGGTAATCAAGAAGCGTGTACAGAGTCAGATCTTGTCGAAGATGAACCTTATGTACGTAAAGGAGCTGCTTCTTTAGCTTGGTTATTGGGCTTACCATTACTTTGGTTGCGTCGCCGTAAAATGAAATAGATTGAGCATTTTTTAAACAAAAAGTCGAGGTTTTTTCCTCGATTTTTTTTTGTCTTTTTTCTCAATACCTTAATTAAAAATGCGAAAAAATGTCATAAACCGACATTGATCTTGTATGAAAAGTCGCCTATCTCTTATTGTGAAGCCATTAGTGATCTATTCACTAATTGCGCTTAATTAACAAAATGAGGATGTGTTAATGAAAAGACAAAAAAGAGATCGACTAGATAGAGCTTTTTCTAAAGGCTTCCAAGCAGGAATTGCTGGACGTTCAAAAGAACTTTGTCCATATGGAACTTTAGATTCTAAATCACAATGGTTAGGCGGGTGGCGTGAAGGTGTTGATGGCCGTTTAAGCGGTTTATTTAATAAATAGTTTTCTTGGGTGATGAAATAAAAAAAGCCCTCACAAGAATGGTGAGGGCTTTTAAGATTTGGAGGTAAGTGATTTTTAAAATGACGAAGTATCAGTAAAAATACCCACTTTTAAATCTGTAGCACTGTATATTTCACGGCCATCGACTTCCATCACAGCATCTGCAATACCCATCACTAGTTTACGATGAATCTTACGCTTTAATGTGAGTTTGTAGGTGACTTTTTTAGCTTCTGGTAATACTTGGCCAGTGAATTTGACTTCGCCAACACCCAGAGCACGTCCTTTACCTTCAGCGCCTTCCCAACCTAAGTAAAATCCGACTAATTGCCACATTGCATCAAGCCCCAAGCAACCAGGCATAACAGGATCGCCATTAAAGTGGCAATCAAAAAACCATAGGTCAGGAGTAATATCGAGTTCAGCTACGATTTCGCCTTTACCGTACTCACCACCGTTTTCATTAATTTTAGTTATACGGTCAATCATCAACATATTGTCGACAGGTAAGCGAGGTGAGTTAGGCGCAAAAAGGGTACCATTGCCGCATGCGATTAACTCTTCTTTAGTGAAACTGTTAGCTTTTACCATTTAAATATTACCACTTTATGTTGAGTAGGGTGACAAGATAGCGAACACGTGTAAGCTAAACAACTCCGATCACTAAATAATGCGTAATTTTATTAATATTTTTTGCAAAAATGATGGTTCGATATCGTCATCATCTTGACCTGCCATTTTTTCTAACCTTTGTTGGACTAAGCCATATAAAGATTTTTCAGGAAAATCATTGTCTTGATTTCTCTCGCCAGCAGGTATCTGCATAAGCAATGAGATGGCTTCATCCATATGTTCAATAGCATGTACATGGAATAAACCCTTCGATATGGCATCGATGATCTCAGGCTCAAGGTTTAGTTGTAACACATTAGATTTAGGTATAATGACACTGTGTTCACCATTTAAGCCACGCGTTTGGCACAAATTAAAGAAGCCTTCGATTTTCTCATTGACGCCTCCGATAGCTTGCACATTGCCAAATTGATCTAACGCGCCTGTAATGGCAAACGCTTGGTTAATAGGTTGCTCAGCAATGGCAGACATTAAACAGCAGTACTCTGCTAGTGAAGCACTATCACCATCTATCTCTTGATAAGACTGTTCGAATACAATGTTGGCATTTAAATGTAATGGCACATCACGCCCGAAAATACGGTATAAAGACGCTGATAGGATCATCATGCCTTTAGTATGGATATTACCGCCTAATTCAGATTTTCTTTCAATATCGATGACTTCACCGTCGCCGTAATGCACGGTAGTCGTAATTCTGGCGGGTTCACCATAACTAGCATCATGGGTGTCCACGACAGTTAAGCCATTGATTTGCCCAATCATCTCACCAGATGTTTGCAGAATAATGAAATTGTCTGCAAAATTTTGCGCTGCATATAGCGCTGAGCTGTCATGACGTTTTTTGGCATGTAAAATGACTTTAGCGATTGCTGATGCTGTGACCGCTTTATTATTCGTGTATGCCTTAGCTTGCAATAGCACTTGAGTTATTTGCAGCATCGATAGACTTAAGCGTTGTTGGTGCTCTGTGAGCTTAGCGCTATACCAAAATAAAGGCATTAATGAGGAAAGCTCTAACTGAATATCGTATTCGTTGGCTAAACTCATTAACCATTGTAAATATTGGCTTTCAGAATACTTTGTTAAATCTAGCTCTGAATTGACTTCAGCAAGCAAAGGAAAATACTTAAAGAAAACTCTGTCTTCAGTACGCAAATGGGTAAATAGATTAGCAGAACCTACAAGGATAATTTTACAATTCAGTGGAATTGGTGCGAGTTCACTGTTTATACGATAAAAACCCTGTTCAAGAATTTGCATGACAAATTCCCACAGTCCCTCGCGCTTCCAAAGCGATTCGACATCAATAAATACAAAGTGGTTCGATGCAAGTATGCCAGCTTTATATTGACTGGCTTTATCTGTTTTCTGCATTTTACCAATTAAATCAGCTCGGCGAATTTGACCACTTACATAACTAAATAATTGGTTTTTACTGGCTATAGTGCCGACATTGGCTGAAGGAAGCTCTGTTTGCCAGCGAAAACTAAATTCATGGTTTTCGTTTTTACTTTTCGTGGCAACGAGGTATGAATCAGAAGGCGTATTGGCTTGCCCAACCAGGGCTTTTATAAAGAGGGCACGATCGATACTTGCATAGTCGGCCAAATATAAATGCTGTTGCTCAACTTTGCTCATTAAGTTAAAAGCATCAACACAACGCTCTTGGCCAAGTAGCAACTGGCTTAAATAAATGGTACTTGGTAAAGATTGAGGCAAAGTATATTGTGGTGCAAGTTGCGAGGTTGGGATTAAAGTTGTGGTCATAGCTTTACGTTTTAGAAATCATTAAAAAGATTTTAGCACACTATATCGTCATATCATTGAAATGATTCAAGTCTAGTGAAGGTTTAAAAGCATTTTATTAATCATTTTTGAGTTCAAAAAGCACCAGCTCTATTTGAATTAGATTAAATAATAACGAAAAAGTCTATTTGATGACCATTTGAATAAGTTTTTAAAAAATCCTGTTTACAAGTGAGCCTGATACTTATATTATTCTCGGCGTTCGGAGAGATGGCAGAGTGGTCGAATGCACCGGTCTTGAAAACCGGCATGGGTTTGTAGCCCATCTAGGGTTCAAATCCCTATCTCTCCGCCATATTTAAAAAAGCCCGCTATTTTATAGTGGGCTTTTTGCTATCTAGATAGTTATAAATAAATAGCATAGGTTTGTAGGCATCAATGTAGGGTTCAAATCCGTATCTGCGCCATATTCAAGACGAAAGGCTTATCAGAAATGATGAGCCTTTTTTCATTCTTGTGTATTTATAATTAAACACAGGTTTGTA
>NZ_JAJGZS010000014.1:0-26669 GCF_020806285.1 Shewanella sp. 10N.7 | reverse complement strand
TGTAGCGCATCTATGTAGGGTTTAAATCCGTATCTGCGCCATATTTAAGACGAAAGGCTCATCAGAAATGATGAGCCTTTTTTCATTCTTGTATAATTATAATTAAACATAGGTTTGTAGCTCATCAATGTAGGCTTCAAATCCCTATCTCTCCGCCATATTTAAAGAAGCCCGCTATTTTATAGTGGGCTTTTTGCTTTTTTAAATTTAGAAAATAAAACATCACAGGTTTGTAGCGCATCTATGTAGGGTTTAAATCCGTATCTGCGCCATATTTAAGACGAAAAGCTCATCAGAAATGATGAGCCTTTTTTCATTCTTGTGTATTTATAATTAAACATAAGTTTGTAAACACCAATGTAGGGTTCAAGTCCTTATCTCTTCAGTATATTGAAAGAAGCCCGCTATTTTATAGCGGGCTTTTTGCTATCTAGAATTTATTAAATAGAACAACATAGGTTTGTAGGCATCAATGTAGGATTACTCTTTCAAAAATATGCTATCTCTCGGCCATCTTTAGAAAAGTTCGCTACTTAAAAACTGCGGGCTTTTTACTATCTAGAAATTCAAAAATAGTAAAGTATTGGTTTGTAGGCATCAATGTAGGACTCAAATCTCTAACTCTCCGCTATATATATAGAAGAACTCATTACTGCAAAGTAATGGTTTATTTGCTTTCAAGTCTTTGGCTGTTCTAAATTATTATTAATGTTTTACTAAGGTTATGATTTTTAATGCTTATGTCAGGTTTGGCTGTTATCGAGTGTGAAACAAATAATTTAACACTATGAGCATTAATCTATTTCAACATATAATTCCTTTTCATATTTAAAGTTTAGGGAAATACCTTGTTGTTTCAGCGTCTAAAAATCATTTTATTGTTGCTACTATCGTTGAGTACTTTCTCAGCGGTTGGTCAAGTGCAGCTAAATGATGACCAAAGAAACATTTCCTCAACTGAAATAGCCGTTTGTGTACAAGAGGGGAGTGGAGCTCCCGCTAATAGTTTACGCGTGAGTCATTCAGTATCTTCTCTGTCATACCTACAACCTAGTTTATCTGATGGCCAAGATTTCATCTCTATGCTTGTTAGTGCGGATTTAAGGCATAAAAATTTAACACCAGAGAAAGAGCAACCCCTTATTAGCCAATTAGCTAGTGTTGACTTCTTTAATGATGTTAGACGAGTTGTCAGTAGCGATAATCGCGCTGGAGCAGGCGTTAAGCCTAATTATTTTCTTCAAATTGCTTTTTTTGAACCAGTGATTTTTAATCGTTTTATTACACCTATAGATAGACCCAAGTTTACTTATCATTGGACAAGCCAGCTTTCTAGTACTGTTTCTCGCCTGTCAGGCTGGAAGGACGGTAATAGTCTCTACAGTCATCATCACCTCCGCTACAGCTAAATCTCTGTCGTTTTAACAAATATATTATTGCCGAGTATTCGGCGTATTTTAGTGTGCTTGTACCTGTGCCTAAATCTTGGCTATTTTATCTAGCTAGCCAAGGTATTAGCACTGGAATTGAAAGCTATCAAGTGCACGGTTAATTCTTAACAGAGAATATAAACGTGAATAAAAAAACACCACAAAATCCAATTAATCGCTATGCGAGTTGGAAGTACATTGTCCTGCTTTTTACTATTGCTGTGATGTTTCTCAGCGCATTGCCGTCAATATTTGGTGAAAATGCTGCGCTACATATCAATGATCGCGATCATCAGGTGGAAATAAAACAGTTAGTTAAACAGCTTGATAAAGCGGGTATTTCGACAAGTCTTGTTTCTCAAACTGAAGATAAAGTCACCGTTGTGCTTAGCGATGCCAGTCAACAAGCTGCTGCTAAATCAACGATTGAATCTTATTTAACTGACGATGTTCTCGTGGCTTTAGCCATGGAATCAGACGCGCCTAATTGGTTAACTGAGCTTGGTTTTGCCCCGATTAAATTGGGCTTAGATTTACGAGGCGGAGTGCAATTCTTGTTAGATGTGGATATGGAACCTGTTTATCAAGCCCATAGGCAAATGGTGATTGATGAATTTCGTCAATTGGTCAGAGGTTCACAGGGTAGGCATATCGATGGGAAGGTACAACTTAACTTTCGTAATAGTGATGACTTACAAGCTGGTGTAGCTGCGGCAAGGGAAGAGTTTCCCCAGTGGCAACGCTCGGTAAATGGCAACGTGCTCGTGATGACTCAAACAGAAGAAGCGCGGGATGCATTGAGAGCCACGACGGTACAACAGAACTTGCAAATTATGCGTAGCCGAATAGAACACTTGGGCATAACTGAGGCTTCTGTTCAAAGGCAGGGGCAGTCAAGGATCAGAATTGAACTGCCAGGGGTACAAGATCCCGCTACAGCTAAAAACGTAATTGGCGCAACAGCATCACTCTCATTTCATGAACTTGTTGAGCCACGTTCACCAATGGCGATGTCAGTGGATGATGAAAATGGTCAAGCTATATCGCTTAATAGAAGGGCTATTCTCGGCGGCGAGCACATTATTGATGCCAGAGCTAGCCTTGGTGAAATGGGAATGCCAGAGGTTAACCTGACTCTCGACTCAGCGGGCGGCCGCAAGATATCACAGTTTTCTCGCGATAATGTCGGTAATCCTATGGCAACGGTTTATAACGAATTTACGCAAGGTAGAGATGGCGCAAGTGTAGAACAAAGCTCCGTTATTAGTGTTGCGACGATTACATCGCAATTAGGGAATCGTTTTAGGATAACAGGCAGTGGTAGCCTTGCTGAGTCTCAAGAGTTAGCCATGCTATTGAGCGCGGGTTCATTGACCGCACCAGTCACCATCGTTGAAGAACGGACCATTGGCCCAAGTCTTGGTGCTGATAACGTTAAAAATGGTTTTGCTGCGTTGGCATTGGGGCTCGGTTTAACACTGACATTTATTGCCTTTTGGTATCGACGCTTAGGTTGGGTTGCCAATTCAGCCTTGTGTATCAACCTTGTGATGCTAGTGGGTCTTATAGCGTTAATCCCAGGTGCTGTACTGACTATGCCTGGCATCGCTGGGTTAGTACTTACTGTTGGTATGGCCGTTGATACTAACGTGCTTATATTCGAGAGAATAAGAGACAAAATGAAACTCGGTAATAGTTTTGCGCAGTCAATTAATAGTGGGTTTGATAGTGCATTTTCATCTATTTTCGATGCTAACCTGACAACCATGATCGTCGCAATTGCGCTTTATTCCATTGGTAATGGGCCCATTCAAGGCTTTGCTTTAACACTAGGGCTTGGACTGTTAACCAGCATGTTTACCGGCATTTTTCTTTCAAGAGCCATCATCAATTTAGTATGGGGACGTGATAAGCGTCGTATGGTAAAAATATGAACAATATAATGACACGTTTTTTCAAAGGCCAATTTGATAATAATCCTTCGCAAAGTGGATTAACTCGCCTTAGGTTTTTATTAACTGGATTTTCAGTATGTGCTTTATTGGTTTCAGTCTTGATGATTGGAATTAAAGGTTTTAACTGGGGCTTAGATTTCACCGGTGGCGTGGTAACTGAGGTCACACTTGACTCAAGCATAGAACTTACTGAATTAAATCAGCATGTGGATAATGTTTTAGCCCAAGACGTGCAAGTGATTAAGGCGTCAGAAGAAGGTCAATGGATACTGCGTTATAGTGATGAAATGGCTGGTGATGTCGGAATAACGGATGCACTTGCTCAGATAAGCGAGCAGGTAACACTTATCAGTCACAGTATTGTAGGGCCGCAAGTCGGTAATGAAATGGTCGAACAAGGCGGGCTTGCAGTACTGGTTTGTTTAGTGATGATCATGGTGTACTTAAGTATGCGTTTTGATTGGCGTTTAGCATCTGGTGCTTTACTTGCTTTGATGACGGATATCATTATCGTTCTAGGGGTATTTGCAGTCTTACAGCTAGAATTTAATTTAACGGTTTTAGCGGCGTTATTAGCAGTATTAGGTTATTCGCTCAATGACTCAATCATCATTGCTGATCGAGTCAGAGAAATCATGCGGATGAGACCAAAAGGTGACACCAACGAGATTATTAACGAGGCGGTTAAAGCGACCTTTTCGCGCACGTTAGTTACTTCAGGTACGACATTAGTGACGGTTTCAAGTTTGTGGTTATTGGCAGGTGCTAGTTTACAAGGTTTCTCAATCGCGTTATTCGTTGGCATCATATGCGGAACTTGTTCATCAATTGCGCTAGGGGTGACTTTACCGCAATTGTTTGGCCTAAAAGCTGCCGATTACATTCCTCAGCCTATCGATATTGAAGAAACGTATTCTTAATGAAATTGCATCAATTAAGTTTGTGTCAATGAGGTTTGTGTCAATAAGGCTTTGTAGCAATAAAAAAACCAGCCACAAGGCTGGTTTTTTATTGGTAAATTAAATTGAAGCTTATTCAGTCATTGCGAGTAATTGCGGTAAATAATGGCTATCAAGCTTAGCTATTTCAGTTTGTTCCTGCAGTACGTCATTTAATATTTCATCAGTGGTCAGCGGGTTAGCTAATACCACTCTAAAAACCGTCGTTGCTTGTCGCTGATATTTCGCTGGCTTTATACGCGTACGTGAAACGAAAGACTTTCCTTGTTCACGTTGATGTTTTTGAATGAACTGAGTTAAACCATCGAGCAATTTATTGCACAGTTTAACACTCGCAATATCATTATTACGTAAAGCTTGTTCCATAAAGGATTGCACAGCTTGTGGTACATAGCGATAGGTCAAAATGCACAGCTCTGGTTCGGTTATCAATTCGAATTCTTGGTGCTGGTTAATTTCTTGTGCAAAGTAGCGCGCTTTTTCAAGGCTGTTATTAATCAGAATCTCATAACCTTCACTACCGATGATCTGTAAACAAGCATGTACTAACATTGCCATGCCTGGTCTAGAGCCTTCTAATGTTTGGCTCCCTAAATCTTTAGAACCAACGCGGAGTATATATTCAGCATGGTGTGCTATGGCATGGGCAAGCTCAGGGTCTTTAAACAACACCATTCCAGCGCCCATCGGTACATACATTTGTTTATGGGCATCAATGGTCACTGAGTCAGCCAGTTCAATGCCTTTAAGCAAGTAACGGTATTTATCTGATAATAAACTTGCGCCGCCCCAAGCTGCATCAACATGGAAGTGACATTGTAATTCTGATGCTAATTGAGCTAGTTCAGATAATGGGTCAATATTGCCTGTTTCTGTTGTGCCAGCAACGCCGACAATCGCCATCACTTTGATGTTTACTTTGGCGAGATTCGCAGCCGTTTGGCGCATTTGTTCAACATCAACTTTGTTGTTGGCATTGGTTGGGATACTGACAATGTTGTCGCGGCCAATCCCCAATAAGTCAGCAGTTTTGCCTATTGAGTAATGACCTCGTTCAGACACTAATATGGCTAAATCATCATAGCCATAATGCTTTAATGCACGCGGGAGTCCTTCACGATTAACTCCTTTGAAGGTGGTGCCGTCTGCTTTTAATAATTGATTTCTAGCAATCCATAAAGCGGTGATATTTGCCACGGTGCCGCCGGAGCAAAATGCGCCAAGGGAGTAATTAGCGCTATGCATCCATTGGTCGTAAAAACTGTCAGCCTGATCAAAAATCAAATGATGCATCATCCCCAGCACTTGGCGCTCAAGTGGGGTGAAAGCTTTAGAGGTTTCAATTTTAACGAGGTTTTGATTTAACCCAACCATCATTTTAGACAGTGGCAATACAAAATACGGCAGAGCAGATGTCATATGACCGATAAAGCTCGGTGCTGAAGTGTGTACCGAATGGGCCACTAAATTCTTCATTATTTCATCGGTATAGTCTGAAACAAATCTGGGTGAATCAGGAATTTGGTAGGCTCGAAAATCTTTTTCGATTAATGACAATGGCTTTTCAAGCGCGGCAATACTTTTACCTAAAAAGCCCGCTAAGTCTTCAGAAAGCTTTTGCTCAATGATACTTAGTGTTGATTCCGCATCTTCTGGAATGGTAAATATACGTAGAAGGCTTGCTTCAGATGCTTGGGCTTGTCGGTAATTTTTTGCGGTCATGTCTTCGTGCCATCATTTTTATTTTTCAGCCAAGTACCACTAAAATGAAAGTGGTTTCTTGGCAATTATGAGGGCTAACTTTACTTCATGGATTATTGCTCAGCAAGTTTTTGAGTTAAACGAGCGTTTTTATATTGATAGTTTAAGTGTAGCGGCGACATTTTGAGCTGTTTGAACCAGGTTTTCGTGTGCATTGCTTAAAATATCATCGAGCGGAGCTAACGATGGAATAATAGGAAAAATTGCTGTCATTCCTTGTTGCAGTATTTTTTCTGCTCCAGAACCTAAACAACCCGCAATGCCAATCACAGGGATATCTTGTTTTAAGGCTTGTTGCATTACGCCCATGGGGGTTTTTCCACTTAAGGTTTGACTATCCATACGGCCTTCACCAGTGATGACAATATTGGCGCCTTGCATTATGTCGGCTAATTTCACTGTTTCTATGACAATTTCAACTCCCGGCTGAAGTTGTGCATTAAGTAATGCCATAACACCAAAGCCCATGCCGCCAGCAGCGCCAGCACCAGGGAAAAGTGCAATGTCGTTATCGGAATTTTCAGGTAGGGTGCGATTAATAACATTGGCAAAGTGGCTGAGAATATTATCAAGCTCAGTGACCATTTCTGCTGTTGCGCCTTTTTGCGGGCCAAATATTGCAGAGGCACCATTAGGACCACATAAAGGATTATCTACATCACAAGCCACTTCGATTTTGCAATCAGCAATGAGTGGGTGTGCAGATGAACTATCAATCTCAGCTAGCTGGCTGAGTCCTGCAGCGCCATGGCCAATAGCGCTCCCGTTTGCTGTAAGCAGTTTAAAGCCTAAAGCTTGCGCCATTCCCGCGCCGCCATCGTTTGTCGCACTCCCCCCCAAGCCTAGAATTATGTGATTTATGCCTTTATCTAGTGCATCACGAATAAGTTCCCCAGTTCCAAAGCTGGTGGTCAGCATAGGGTTTCTTCTATCTCTTTCAATGTGATGTAAACCGGATGCTTCAGCCATTTCAATAACAGCTGTGCCAGAGCCAGTGCTAGTGCCTGAGTCATTATTGTTTGCACCCAAAATGCCATAATGTGCGTTAACTGGTTGTCCATCAGGCCCTGTGACTTGAAGCATTTGCATTTTGCCGCCAGTGGCATCAACCATGGCTTGAACTGTGCCTTCACCGCCATCGGCCATGGGAACTTTGCAATATTCAGCGTTAGGGAAAATGCGTTTAAAGCCTTCTTCAATAGCATTAGCAACACCTAATGCACTCAGGCTTTCTTTAAACGAATCAGGGGCAATGACTATTTTCATATTATCTCTCTTGGGTTTAAAAGAGCCACCTACTTAAGGGTGGCTACAATGGATAACAATAGCGGGTTAAAGCAAAACTAAGCTTAAAAGGTAAACCAGTGTCATGGCTGTCACACCTTGAACCAGTGTTGCCATGGTTTGCGCACGATATGCTTGTTTAACGCTCATGCGACTAAACTGGGTAACCACCCAGAAGAAGCTGTCATTAGCGTGTGATACGGTCATAGCACCCGCGCCAATGGCCATAACGGTTAATACACGTCCCATATCACTTGCAAGACCAATATCACCCAGCAGTGGCGCAACTAAAGCTGATGTAGCCACTAATGCAACCGTTGACGAACCTTGTGCTGATTTTAATGCTGCAGCCACAATGAACGGCATAAATATCCCGACACCTAATGCCGACAAGCTACTTCCAAGGAAAGTACCGATTTCAGTAGCTTTGAGAACAGCACCGAATGCGCCGCCTGCACCAGTGATTAATAAAATAGGCGCGGCAACAATTAAGCCTTGGCTAATACGTTCGCTGAACTCTTTAATTTTGTCAGCGCTTTTTAACAAAGGAATGACGAGTAACAGACCAATCATTAAGGCGTTAACGGGTTGACCTAAAAACATCAAGGTATCAAATATGACTTCTTTACCCAGTGGCGCAGAAGGGAAGTTGGCTATAGAGCCTAAGCAAATCAACAATATTGGTACAAAGATTGGTGCGAAAGCTTTTGTTGGGCTAGGTAGTGCACCGTAGCTTTGCTTTAAGGTTTCATAATCTTCAACTTTATTATTGAGCTCTTCAGCGCCTTCACCATCAGGTTGCTCATTGGCAAAACGATTTGCCCATAATGTGCCAGCAAGCGCGGCTATTGCAGCGATAAATACACCAATAGCAATGACTAAGCCTAATTGATTTTCAAGGCCTAGGTTACCGGCCGCAGCAATAGGACCAGGTGTGGGTGGCACAAAAGTATGGGTTGCGTATAAACCCGTTGCAAGAGCAACACTCATCGAGACGCTAGAAACTTTCATTCGATTTGCCATTGACTGTTTTAACGAGTTCAAAATGACAAAACCTGAATCACAAAATACAGGAATAGAGACGATGTAACCGATTATGGACATGGTGAGCGTTGGGAAACGTTTACCCAGCACTTTAATGACTACATCGGCCATGGTGATAGCGGCACCGCTTTTTTCCAAAATCGTGCCTATGATGGTACCGAGTACAATAACAAGCCCTATGTAACCTAAAATACCGCCAAAGCCACTGGTAATGGTTTTAGCAATGTCGGCACTAGGTAAGCCATAGGCAAATGCGGCTAAAAAAGAAGCCAAAATTAATGTCAAAAAGGGGTGTAGCTTAAATTTTGAAGTCGCAATAACGATAAATGCAATTACGCCAATTAATATCAAGATCATGCTCATGATAACGTCTCTGGTCAGGGTATAAAGATAGTTGTTTTTGTATGCGTATTATTAAAAAGTTGCACAATATATGCTTTGTTCAATTGAACAGATTTTTATGGATATAAAGATTTAAATATGTGCATATGCATATATTTTTGACATGTAGATGGTTAATAAAAGGACTGGACTGTTTTACTGACGAAATAAGCTAACGTGTTAACTTTGCTGCCGTTAAGCTTGATGCATGATTTGACCAAGGTACAAATTAAGTAAGTGGTGGAATTCTTGCAAATTTGTTCCGGTGATTTGCTGAATTTTATCTAATCGATAGCGGAGCGTATTGCGATGAATAAACAGCACTTCTGCACACTGTTTATTATCGCCAATATGCTGAATATAAACAGATAGTGTTTTTTGAAGTACACCATTTTTGTCTGCTTCAACTAATTTTAAATAAGGTGCAGACAAGGCATCACCGCGCCAATGTTGTTTTAAGCCGGTAAATATCACTTGAAGGGCATAGTCTTCATATAAATACTTACTGGATTCAGGGTTTAAGCTTTTACCAATAGCCAAGGTCTCTTTCGCGGTACGATACGATTTTGCAATACCTTCAATACCGATAAAAAAGTGGCCAAGTGAAATATTGAGGTTTAATTCCATATTGGCAGGAATACGCTTTAACAGCTTATCTATTCGATGGCTCTCAAGTTCCGGATCCCATTGTTTACCATTAAGGTATGCGGGTTTTAGAATGACCAGCTGATTAAGTGATGTCATCGCAATCAGGTTATTACGATCTGGGTGCTGCAGTAAGTGGACGATTTGTTTCAACGCTTGATTATTGTGAACTTGTTGCTGCTTGACCGATTCTATTTCAATAATGGCGACAACACGCTCAACGGTAATATCTATGCCTAACTGATGTCCCCAATGAGTTAATTGATCGACATCTTTATCTTCATCTCGGATCAGTTGAAGAATGAACTCTTCTTTCTGTCTATTTTGCCATTGTAATTGATCTTGCAAGTTAGCTTGTTCAACAATCATTTCAGCGGTCATTTTTAATAACTCGCCATATTGGGCTAATTCACAAGGCTGACCTGTAATGCCAATGACACCCACTATCTGACCTTGATAGTGCAGAGGTAAATTCAGCCCTGACTTTACCCCGTGTAAGCTTGGGGCAATATCTTGATTAATTTCAACATTTCGGTTTTGACTAATTGCCAGTAATGCACCTTCATGTATTGAGCCTATTCGCTCATTAGAGCCAGAACCTAAAATAACGCCTTGGGCATTCATCACATTGATATTATGCCCAATAATTTTCATTGTTCTGTCTACAATCCTGTTGGCGATTGCACTGTCAATTACATACATATGTCCACTCAGAGAAGTTGCAAAATTAACTCATTACCTGAGTTATTAATTGATAAAGCCAGTAAAACAATAAACCGTAACTGGTTAATAAAGTCAATACAGTCGCGAACTTAGCGAAAGGCGGTATGTCAGTTTGTTTAAGCCCAATATGACACAAAGCAATAGAAAAAATGCTGATAGGTGCGACGATAATGCTCAAGGGTAATATGACAATGGCCCCAGTCAGTAAAATTAACGTCGAGAGACGCGATGGGGACTTCTTATTCGTTAATGGCACAGGGATAAGTGCAGTACCAATAGACAGCACAACCGCGCCCAAATACAGTACAAATTGTGCAAATGATTCGTACTGGCTTACAAAGCCTATAAGGGCAGCAAGTGGAAACAATAACGAAACTGTGACATGTTTTTGACTAAATGAAGATTGCACATATTGACCAGAGAAGTAACAACAGGCTTGTACGATGGCATTAATAAATGAGAAAGCCATTAAGGCAATCAAAATGAGAATACTGTCATTTGCCATTGATGTGGTTGAAGCATAGGCTGGCATAGCCAATAAAGAACCTGCTAAGCCTGATAGAATAAGGTGTTTTTTTTGCATGATATCTTGAGTCTACTAAGTCACTTAAAAATAAATTTTAATAGACATCGCTTAGAATAGCTTTTGTTAATTTAGCAATATCGAGTTATTTGTTGGTATTTGCGAAAGAGGGCACAAATAGAAAGTGTTTTACAACAAAAAAGCCTGCAAAAATGCAGGCTTTTAATCAATTAATGCGTTGCTTATAACTTGTAGTTAACGCTTAGCATTATCATGTGAGCAGTATAATCATGGCTATTGCTGCCAAAGGTCATGACATTCCAAATATTATCAGGCGCGATATCATTTGCTGCATCATTGTCTAAGTACTTTTCAATTTTATAATCTAAACGTACAGCCATTTTTTCAGTGGCTTGGTATTGACCATATAAATTAACATTATGTACTTTGGCAAAGTAATCACCGTAATCACCCGTAACGCCTTGGCGAACTTGAGTGTTACTGTCAGATTCTGAATAGGTGTAATCTAAACCTAAACGTAAGCGGCTATCCATTAAGTTGTTATAACTTAAGTTAGCGCCTACTACATCAATAGTGTCTTCGATATCAGCTTGCCAATTTGGACCTGAGAAAGTGCTGCTACCTGATTGTTGTGATTCAATAACCTGGTGGTTATAGAACGCATTCAACATGACATCTTTATTGAACATGTAGTTTACATTGATATCGTAACTGGTGTCTTTTGACTCAGTTAAGCCAATTTCAGTATCTGTATAGTCATCTAGTGCATAGCGCACGCCTAAATCAACAGTTAATGCTTCAATAGGGGTATGGCTTACGCGCGCTTCTACCATGCTGCGATCACGATCTGCTAGGTAATATTTACGTAATAGGTCGTTATTTTCAGATGATGTCCACTCAGATGCTTGGTAATCAGAACCGTCACGGTTACCGTAACTCCCTTTTACCCACATATCCCAGTTTTCAAAACTGTTGACGCGGTAACGAGCCCAAAGGGTGCTTTCTTCGGTCACTTCACGCTCTGAGTAACTACGTTCATCACGTTTGTAATCGACACCACCATCAAGTTTCATTCCGCGGCTAATGCGGTAATCAGCTGCTAACTTAGCGCGATGAGTTGTTTGATCATATGGGGTGTTGTATGCCACTTGACCGTTTACATCGTTGATGCTGATTTGAGTCCACTCTTCAATATTGGTGTTGTTTTCGCGATCAGAGTAGTCGTAACTACCTGATACGCGCACACTGCGATTGATTCGGGTCACGGCTTTTAACGTCATGCCAGTTAGGTCAACTTTTGCATCAACAGATTCTGTTGGCACACTGTAACCATAACCTGAAGTGACAACGTCTTGATCTTGACTCATCTGTCCAAACATCAAGCGACCACTGACTGCTGTGCCGTTTTCAGTATATTGACCAAGCAGAGACACAATATGTGACTCATTGTCTGGATCAAGTGCCATATAACCACGGGTTTGTGCACCAAACGTCGGGTTAAAGGCATTATCGTAACTTAATTGGGCATTATCATTTTTAAAGATAGAGCCATCGTAATTCAAGCTCGTAAACCAATTTTTACCGCTAAACTTAATACCAGCATTAATGGTATCAGTGGTGTAATCAACTGGTTCAGCAATCATCATTGACTGATTGAAGAAGCCACCTGATGCTGTTTTAATACCGGTTTTTTCTTCACGTTGATAATTCACGTAAGTGGTGAACATTGATTCTGTTTGGTATTCAAAACCCAAACCTGCACGTTCACGTTTAAGCGAAAGCTCAAATGGGTTAAGGCTGCTGTATAACTCAGTCATACCGTCAGTTGAACCCGCTGTTTGCCAGTTATCGGGTAAAGTTAAGTCTGAGCCACCAATACCACTGTACGGTGATACAACACTATTTGAGTCGTACGTTGCAATAGAGCGGTAGTTTAGGTTCAGGTTGTACTGACCAAGCTTACCGACATTCACGTCTAAACGACCGTTATCAAGACCTAAATCAGTCGCTTCAACTTTTGCACGGTAACCAGACTCGCCAATGTAATTCACATCAGCATCTAGCTTAGGTGCAAACTCATTGTCGCTGCCAAATCCGTTAGCTGAATGAATGTCATCTTCGCTGTTGTAACCAACGCCCACGCCAACACTACCTGTTACGCCAGTTTCTACAGCACAACCTTTACAAACCCACTTGTCGAATTTGACTTTGTCTGTATTGGCACTGCCTACACCGTAACCATCAGCTGCCATTGCAAATCCTGCATTGGCAACTAACGCTAAGGTGATTATATTCAGTTTAAATTTCATAGTCGTACATCCTTAACGCTGAAGTAATTTGCCAGAAGGGTGGTTAGAACCATGTACTTGGCTATGACAATTTAAACAACTGCGTCCACCAGTAAAGGCATTATCACCAACATTAGAACCCATTCCTGTGTTCCCTAAGTAAGCATTGCTTGCATGACCATCACTGGCATGACATTGCTGACATAGTTGTGGAGCACGAGTCTTAAGCATTCCTTCATTCACTGAACCATGTGGGTTATGACACGTTACACAGTTTTCAGTTACTGGTGCGTGCTCCCAAAGTTTAGGTCCACGTTTTTCAGCGTGACATGTATAACAAGTCTCGTTCACACTTGGTTTAACCAAGTCTGAATCAGCCATGCTTCCATGTGGATTATGACAATCACTACAAGTCATTTGATTCCATTGCATTGGATGACTTGAGCGCTTATTCATGTCTGTTTTTTGTTTTGTATGACAGCTAGTACACACTTCCATCTCTGTCTTTTTAGACAGAATAGGGTCGTTAGCGGTATGGACACTGTGACAAGAAGCACAAGCAACATCGGCATTATCATGATGGCTAGTATTCCAAGACATGCGGTCATCGTCTAAGTGACACCCCATACAAACACTGTTTTGTTTCTCTGGCGCTAGGGTAGAATCAGGGCCAAAAGCGATAACTGGCTCGTTACCACCACGGTTATGTTTACCCATTGGGCCGTGACATGCTTCACATTGAAGGCCTGCCATTGGACTCTTTGAGGATTCAATAGCGCCGTGAACACCTTTAAAGATATCCATGACTTTTTCAGAACGTCTGTGACACATCAGACAAGAGTCGGCACCTTTAGGAGAGTAGCTGCCTTCTTCAAATTTCTTATCTAGAACAGCTTCAACTTCGTCAGGGGTCATTTTAGCATCCCACTTCGACGCATAAGCCGAGTGAGACATCCCAAGAGATAGCATAACAACTGCTACAAATGTCGGGATTATAGAATTTAGTTTCATTTTGATTTTCATTGTATGGCTTCCCAATCTATCCATGATGTAGATGTGATTTATGTAATGAAAGGGAGAAGCAAGCTCCTCCCTTAACAGTAAATTACATGTTCACCGCGGTGTGATCGAAAATGGTAGGTTTATGACAACCCATACAGAACTCGACTTGAGCAGATGCGTTGGCATCTTCGTAAGTACCGTTCACAACGCCACCTTGGCCTTCAGCATGCGCTTTAATTTCGTCAAAACCATGACAAGAAGCACAAGTTGCAGTGATTGGAGTGGTGTATTCACCAGCTGAAGTCGCTAATGCACCTTTCAGTTTGAACGCATCAAGATTGAAGTCATTATGACACTGGGTACAATCACTGATGATATCTTGCTCACCATGAACACTGTGAAGTTTCATTTCAAGTGCACCTTGGTTTCCACCTGAAGCGTAAGTACCGTCTGGAGTATGACAAGTCACACAACCATCAACACCGACAATCACTTCACCATCTGCATTTTCACGACCTAATTGCTCAGTCATGATAAAGCCTGCATGGTAGCCTTTGTGTATCTCAAATGTTTCGCCGTGACAGTTTTCACACGTATTGAATGCAACTGAATCAGTGTGACGCATACTAGCTGCTTCACCTGAAAGCGTACCGAATACTAAGTCAGCTTTCATACTTGTAGTTGCGATATCATCGCCACAATCAACTGCAGCAGTGCCATCGTTACACATTTCTAAACCAATAAAGGTAAAGGCGGTATCTGTGTCTTGGATGCCAGCAGGTGAGTATTCTCCAAATGGAAGAACCGGTAAGGTGTACTGTAGTGCACCAGCTTCAACAGAAACGTTTTCGCCAAGTTCGCCATTACGTACTAAATCGTAAGCAACTTTTGCTTGTCCATTTCCTGGGCTTGCGTTGTAACCCATTATTGGGAAGTTAGGACCAACGTTAGTGATCGTTTCAATACGTTGAATCTTGCTAACTAATGTTGATGCATCAACAGCGCTGCCAGCAGCATCAGTAATCGTCACTGAGATAGTGGCTGTTTTGTCTGAGTTAACCATCAAGGTAGAAGTTAAACCATACATGTCGATAAATGCTTTCTTCTGTTCGAAACCACCAGTGTGGATTTCTTCAGTCCAGCTCGCGTTATGACATGCAATACAGTTTGAGTTATCTGACTGTTGAGAGTGACCTTCACCAGCGACGAAATCGATGCCAGTGTGACAACTTGTACAGGTTTCCATTGTTGGAATACGAGTCCAGTTGCCCCATTCAGTTAGTTCTTCTGACTCAACGTGACAAGATTGACAGTTGTCTTGAACAATTGCGTGTGCAGTTTCTGCAGTGTAATCGTTACGACCCCAAACTTTATTAGAGTTATGAACGTTATGAACTAAGTGAGCAAAAGCAACTTCAGGTTTACCACGACCATCTGCCCACTCTTGAGTGTGACAAGTGATACAAGTTTCTACAGTAGTTGCTTTGTGATAAATCTTTTCACCTTCAGCGTGACAACTTGCACATACTTCATGAGAAACGATATTTTTGGTGTATAGAGCTTGGTAGCCTTCACCGTCGAAGTCTGCAACGATTTCGCTGACAGGGACAGACGTTACACCATCCAGTAACGTCGAAGCCTCAGCGACAATGTTGAAGCGTTGAGTTAATTCAGCGTTGAATGTATCAGTATCGAAACTGTCAAAACTAAACTCATAGCTACCGTTTTTGTTATCAACGAAAGTCGATGTAGAGCCGAGTTTCTGCCAGTTTGCGCTATTACCAGCGCCGCTAGCGCCAACTGGGATAAGCTGAGCTGCATTTTCGATTGAAAAGTCTTTAAGGCCGACTACTGCTTCATCATCTTCATTAGTCGCATAAACTTTTACAGTAGGGATGTTGTCAGCGTAAGAAACTGACAGCACTTCTAATTTTAGCTGCTCAATTGCTTCAGCTGGAGTACCGCCTGGAAGACCAGGGTTACCATCTTTACCATCATCACCGTCACTGCCACAGCCTGTTAAGGCTACGCTGACTGCACTTGCTACAAGCATCAGTGCTATTTTAGAATTTTTCTTGTTCATCATTTGTCCCTGCGTAATAAGACATTGCATAAATTTGACTTGGCTATTTGTATTGCCGAGATACGTAGTCTCTTGAGTCAATTTAGCTTTTTGGGTTTTAAATTCATCAAATACAAGGTTAATCCACAATCAGAGAAAAATCTTTAAACCTAGACTGATACTGTGAAGCAGATCAGTCTATTTCTAAAGAGGTATACATTTTCTCAAGTAAACCTTGTTTTTATTGGCTTAAAGCAAAAAAGAGCCGCACGGTGGCGACTCTTTGTATTGCTAGCTAACCTTTACTGTCCACCCCAGTCGGAGTGTGCTTCAAGGATCTGACTATCATTGTGACAAGTAGAGCAAGTCTCTATCACATTTAATGCGTCATAATCCGCCTCTGGTACACCTAGACTATCGATTGTTCCAACTACACCGCCATTAGTTTCAATGTGGCTAATTGTTGATTCACTTAATCCGTAAGGAGGTACGTGACAACTTAAACAAGCAGCTGATTGAGGAGACACAACTAACAGGCCAACATCATCTTTACCAAATGCTACGGGAGCTGCATCAGTAGCAATGCCTTGGATAGAGAAACCATCATCGCCGTGACAAGCTTGACACTCAGTTTTCTTAAAGAATAAAGATCCACTTGAGTCATAGACATAATGTTTATCATGAACTTTAGTTGCTAAGTTAGATGCTTCGCCACCTGATGTTGCACGTGTTCCATTATGACATGATGCACAACCATCAATATCATTGGTATAACGATGCGTAATTTGCGTTGTATGACATTGTTGACAATCAGCCATTTCAGCATGCTGCATACGTGGAGATTCAGCCACTGAACTACCATCTAAATTGAAGTAGTAAGTATCAGACGTTACGTATGGAGCATCTTGGTCACCCGCATCTAAATCATCAGCATCACAATATTCAACCACACCTTTGCCAGAACAAACATGTAATTGGCTGCTTAGTACAATAGTAGATCCAGCATCTATTAATGTCGCGATTTCAAAGTCAGCAGCACTAATAGTCGCTGTAATTGAGCCATCAGCTTCTTCAGCAAATGTGTCATAACCTACTTTTTGGTAATTAACCAAGAAGTCATCAGTCAGTACACCATTGATAACGATTGCACTATTAAAGCCACCGTATTGGTAAGGGCGTGGATCAATTTGATTTATTGCTACTAATTCATCACCATTTTTAACGGTGAAATTAACTTTAATTTCTGATTCATCATCAGCAACTGTCATCGATGAAAACTCAACTTTTAGCGCAGTTGCTAAGAAGTTACTGTTCAAATCATAATGAGCTTCTTCTGTACTGCGACCACTGCCTTCACTTGTATGACAATCTAGACAATTATTTCCTTGCCTATGTGATTTTGGAACACCAGCCGCTTCAGCAGCAGGGCTAGGGCTGTGACAGCTCCAACATGCAGCGGTATCAATATCAGCTTTCCAGCTATCAGTTAGGTTAAAATCTTCATTCGGATTATGACAAGTCAAACAGTTTGACGTCATTTGTGGGTATACACCGTCATCTGAGAAGTTAGCCGTAGTATGAATACTATGAACCATACCTTTAATCGAACCATCATATTCGTAAGCATCACCAATTGGGGTTCCATCTGCATCAGTGTCTTGCTTACTATAACTGTTATAATCTGTATGACAGAAAGAACAAGCTTCTTCCGTTACGTGTTTACTGCCATGCATAGAGAGTTCGCCTGCTTGATCTGCTCTATGACAAGTTTGACAATCAGAATTTGCTAAAATTTGAAGTGGCTTTTCAACTTCAACATCAGTAGCTGGTACCCAGTAGAAAAAACTATTGTCTACAATAGTTTGAGCATTGTTGTTGGATGTCTTGATTGACATGTAAACGCCATTGGTAGCGTCAGCCATGTATTCATACTTTTCTAAAGTATCAATTGCTTGGTCGATTGTGATTGAGTAACTGCCATCATTATTATCAACGAAACAATCCTCACACTCACTTTTACTGCCATCAAAGTAATTTGATCCAGTAAAATAACCGTCGCCTTTATCTTTATTGAAATAGCTTAACCAGATTTGTCTATCAATACTTGGATTAACGATTTCGTCTTCACCTGGTTCATTAGCAGAACCGACGCGGCCAAAAGAAATAGTGGCGATATCTGCTTGAGTTAAACCAGTTACAGCTACGCCATTGGCGTCAGCAAGCTTAAAATCAACAGTTAGAAATTGGCTTTCATCAACACTAGCAGTGGTAATCGTGCTCGTTAGAGTGGTTACAGAGCCGATTGGCTTACCAACGGTGCCATCTTCGCCATCTTCGCCGTCAGTTCCGTCGCTACCACAGCCGGTTAGCGCGAAGGCTAAAAGCCCAGCACTAAATACCGCTTTAGCAGTAGTATTAAAATTGAATTTTTTCATCATTGTTCCCTGCAAGAGATTTTGTTTTAAACTTGATTCTTCATCATAAAATCAAGTGTATGGATAATATCCAAGTCTATGTAAAGCTCTTTTATTTTATTTAGTTAGGGCTTAAATCACTGTGATTTAGATCTTACCATTCCGAAAGAGGTATTACTTAATTCTACAATTTGAAAGTTAAAATGTTGAAATTGTAAAATGTGAAAAGCGCTTGCGTCGCAATTGTTGCTTGAGCGTTGCTGTAGTGTTTTTCACTAAACTATATGGATTATTTAATTAGAGTAAACTTAATTAATAGAATCATTAACTAACGTACCATCCAATACATTACTTACTGCTAAAATTACCATTACTAATAATAAGTGAATTGTGTGACTTTTGTTTGTATTTGAATGACTTTTTATGTGGTTTTTAGCGTTAAAATCTCACTTTTGTTAAGAAGTGTGATCTAGATCGGCTTTAGTGGCTTTTGATTAAATTAAAGGTTGTTCTAATTAATCTAAAGCAGAGAAAAGTGACTTATGAATGGCTTTATTGATTTTGGCAATGTACGAAAAAGCATTCAATTGAGTAATCATTGTTCAAACAAACATAAAGATGATGAAAGTATGGCGATTTAACTTGATCATGTCACAGGTGTGGGGGATAATCCTGCCGTTCACGTAAAACAGGTTTTATGTGAAATCTATGGTGACCTTAGGGTCCCCCCGCAATGATAACTTGTGAACTCGGCCAGGCCTGGAAGGGAGCAACCGCACCAAGTGACTCGTGTGCCGGGGTGTGGCTCTAGGGGAACCTCCAAATTCTTCTTGTTTTACCATCAAAATTCTTAATGTCTTACTCATACATATTTTATATAGAAATTTTTTGTATTCAATTTTCTCAGTTTAGATCTATTTGATTTTAGTACTTTCAATTTTCAGTACTTTTAATTTTCAGTACTTTCAATTCTCGGTATCGATTCAAGTTTTGCCTTTGCTTCAGCTTCTTCTTCCGCAATACGTCTTTTTAAGTTGGCTTTCAAAAATTCACGAGATTTCTCTAATGCGAGTTGTATTTCATTTTTCATGCTTTGCAGTTCGTTGTAATCTTCGAAAAAATACGTATCGACTAAATGCCTGATGTAACGCACTGGAAGCTGGTTTAAGGTTACGCAACATAGATCTGCTAAATACTCTTCTGGCAGTTCTTCTAATAAACCTTCATCTCTTAATATTTCCATTAATAGCACTTCATAGTAATTACGAATATCAACTTGCATGTTTTACTCCAAGAGAATGAATTTTTATATCAGTTTGCTACCAGATTGAATTGGCTGCAATAAAAAGTTGACTATGACGATGAGTTAATTCGGCTTCATTTCGGCTGTAACCACCGCCTATGACTGCTGCAATAGGGATATTAGCTTGTTTAGCGGTTTTAAATATAAACTTATCACGCGCTAAAATACCTGCTGTCGAAATGTTGAGATAGCCTAAATCGTCATCTCTGTGAATATCGACCCCAGCATCATATAAAATTAGGTCTGGCTGGTGAATATTGATGAGGTAAGGAACCACTTGTTCGAGTGAATGAAGAAAGTGGCGGTCATCAATTCCTTTATCAAATTCTATGTCATGGTCTGAATTAGGTTTTCTTGAAGGAAAGTTTTTTAAGCAATGAAAAGAGCAACTGATAATATTGTCGAATTGTGATGATAGGGTTGCGGTGCCATCTCCTTGATGAACATCACAATCAATAATAAGCACTTTAGTCGCTTTACCATTAGAAATCATGCCATTGGCAGCGACTATTAAGTCATTGAATATGCAAAATCCACTGCCAAAATCATAGTGAGCATGATGGTATCCACCGCTGAGATGTAAAGAAACGCCATGTTCGATGGCTAAATTTGCACATAAGCTTGTACCACTAACGGCGTGTAAGGTTCTATTTAATAGTGCTTCACTCCAAGGGAATCCAATTCGGCGCATGACTTTAAGGTCAAGTTTGTTGTCGATGAAATCATCAACATACTTGTCTTGATGCACTTGCTTGAGTACTTCAACTTGAATCATTTCCGGTGAATGAAAATCGGAGGGTTTAGCTATTTGATTGTTCAGCAGGTATTGCTGCAGCAACTGATATTTACTTGTTGGAAATCGGTGGGTAGAAGGTAACGCCAGCTTAGAATAGCTGGCGTGATAAACAAGTGGAATATTCAATGTGAAATTTACACGCTTATTTTGATAATCAATTTACAATTGCTTGATTGCCCAGCTCATGAATTCTTTTCTTGTTTCTTCATCTGCTTGTAACCACCAATATTGAAGCATTTGTTCTGGGTGTGTTGCTGTCTCGCCTGCAGCTGGAGTTGCAGCTTTTACTGCAGGTTTTGAAGCCGCAGGGGCCGTTGCTGTAACTGTTGCACTTGTTGCTACTGCAGCAACTGGTAGCGTTTTCGTATTACTGTCAGTCGCAGAAGCTGCTAGCGTATCAATATCTTCACCTTTATTACCGCTAAACAAATTACTGATAAAAGTACTTTCTGTATAATCAGTTTGCGTCACTTTGTAATCAACAACACCGTTGTCTTTACGAGAAATAACGATTTGCGGGTCTTTAGCAAATGACTTTGGCTTTTTAACAAATTCACCGTCAATTGGCTTGAGCTGATACTCATGATCACCATCAACATTGATAGCCACAATAAAAGGTGATGACTTTACAAAGCTTTGACTGTCACTAAAATCATCATCAACCATATCATGATAGCGAATAGCAATTTTATGGCTGCCGTTATCAAGTTCAAGGTCAGTCTTATGAGTAAACATGTTGGTATCGATTTCTTTACCGTCAAGTGCAAGATATTCAAATGACATTGGGATAGTTAGGTTAGCCGCCATAGCTGACGTTGAAGTCGCTAAAGCTAATAACGCTGCACTGAGCGGAAGGGTAAATTTCATTGTTGCTCCTTAACGATTGTTATTTCGATGCGGTCGTTCAAACATTTGAATTCTTTCTTCAATATAACTGATTGCTTGACGACATTTCCCTAATCGACGATGTAGAGAAAGTATTTCATTTTGTATCATGATTTTGTCAGTACTGTGGCAGTTTGCAAGCTTAGTTTCCATTTCTGCAATTTTTTGTTCAAAAGTTGTAGCCCAATTCAAATGTTTATTTAACTCTTGATATATCTGGTGGCTATTCTTCATCACATTACTGGCTATCCAGCCAAAACCACTGTCTGAATGTTGTTGCTGTTGTTTCTTAGCATACCTTGCGCGACTGTTGGCACGTTTCTGCTCTGCAGTCTTAACATTGATATTGGTTGTAACGAGTGCGCGGCGCAATGCGGTAAAGCGATCTTGAATACGTTGACAACTCAGTTCGATTATTTTGACATCGAGTTTAAGAGAAAGTTGCTTTTCTAATTGTTGAATGTCTTTTTTCAGTTGCTGAATACAAGGGCTAAGTTGTGCTCCTTGTTGAATAAATAGTTGTGAGTTAAAACGTTCAATATCTTGCAGCATTTTCTTTTGCTGGGCTGGCAATTGTTGATCATGATGCAGTGCATCTTGTTCAAGTGAGCTGAGCTGCTGCTTTAATTGATAAATAAGTTGGTTGGTATTTCTCATAACCAGGCTGTCCAAGCAAGATGTGCTGCAATTGATAAAACAGTAATAATAAACAGAGGTTTTACAAAGGGAATACCGAATCTAATAGCCGATTTAGCGCCAATGAACGAGCCTGCCATCATGCAAACCCCCATCCATAACCCTAGAACCCAATCGACTTCTCCTAGTAAAGCGAAGATGACTAATGCAGTGACATTACTAACAGAAGTCATTACACGCGCTAATGCACAACTATTTAGTAGTGGCAATTTGTATAGTCTTATGCTTGATACCGTCCAAAATGCACCAATCCCAGGACCGGCAAAGCCATCGTATCCACCTAATAGTACACCTTGAGCAGTTTGTTTTTGTTTGCATGGGGATGTCATCGGAGCGGCTTTTAGATTCTCGCCCATTGCTTTGGGGCTAAATAAGGTATAGATGGCGATACTGATAATAACTAAAGGTAAGATTTTCTCGAGCCAAGCAGCATCTATAAGATATACAAAAATACTGCCTAAAATTGCACCGAAAAAAGTCGCGATAAAGGCGGTTCGCCAAAATCTTAAGTTAATAAGCTGTTGCTTATAATAAGTATACCCAGCAGTCATTGAACCAAAGCAAGCTGCTAGTTTATTGGTACCAAGTGCTAAATGGGGCGGTATTCCCATTGTTAATAATGCAGGAATAGATAATAATCCACCACCACCCACTACAGCATCAATAAAACCGGCCACAAGACCAATAACGGCCAAGATTACCCAGTGGCTTGGATCTAACAAGAATTCCAAATAATTACCTATTCTATAACTTTACGAAATGGCGGAAGGGCATCAAGTAATGATTTGCCATAACGCTTAGTAATAAGACGTCTATCTAAAATGGTTACGCGACCATAGTCATCTTCTTTACGGAGTAATCTACCACAACTCTGGATTAATTTGCGTGAAGCATCTGGAATAGTTAGCTGCAGGAATGGATTGCCACCTTTACTCTTTATGTATTCAGCATGTGCTTGTTCAACGGGTGAGGTTGGCACCGCAAACGGCAATTTAGTCACGATTAAGTTAGTTAAATAATCTCCAGGTAAATCTAACCCTTCTGAGAAACTGCCAGTACCAAAAATTATGCTTGGTTTACCTTCATCGCAGCGTAGTTTGTGTTGTTGCAATATTTGTTGTCTTGGCATGGTTCCTTGAACAAAAAGTTGCTCTTTAGGTATTTTGCCACTGACTTGATCTGTGACCTTTTCCATTTGCCAATATGAGGCAAATAAAACCAATGTCGCCATTTCATCTTCAACTAGTGCAATGATTTGTTCAGCTAGTTCGTCAGTATAGGCATCTTCTGTTGGCTCGTTATTCATCTGTGGGATAAATAAAGTGGCATTATTTTCGTAATCAAATGGCGATAGTAGTGCTAAGAAGCGACTGCCATCATTAAGGGATAGACCAACTTGATGAGCAAAATGATTGAAATTATTTAATGCTCGAAGCGTTGCACTACATAAGACGACCCCCGCTGCTTTTTGCCACAGCATGTGTTCAAGCATAAAGCCAACTTCAATAGGGGAGGCGCAGAATAAGTAATCCTGTTGTTTTCCGGTAATTAATTCTGCCCAACGTGCCATCGGAGCACCTTTTTTCGAATCCTCTTTAGCTAACATTTTCCAAAGCTTACTTAAGTTCTCAAGTCGCTGCAGGATAAATCCCGCTTCTGAGAGAACGGCTTCAGATTGATGCTTAGGCAATTCACCATCTTTAATGGCTTCACTGAGCACAGATTGAATTTTGTTAAACTGTTTGACGGCTAGATTTGAGGTGGTCGCTAAATTTTCGGCCTGTATTAGTAATGACTCTGGTAATTTGCCATTTTCAAAACGTAATCGGGTTTCTGGGTTAGCAAATAATTTAGGCTGCGTATCGCAAAAATGCGCCACTTGATTAAGTTGAGTCACTAAATCGCCAATATGGTCAAGCATGGCTTGTACTGGCGCAATGATATGAGTCGTTTTAAGTTGATTTTGCAGTTTTGAGCAAGTTTTCGAGGCTTTTTCTAACCAGTCACTGGCTCCTCTTAGTGTGGCTTGCGCACTGGAAAAGTCTCTGGCAACGGTTGGCAGGTGATGGGCTTCATCAATAACGTAAAACATATCTTCAGGCTCAGGTAAAATCACCCCGCCTCCAAGCTCTAAGTCAGCAAATAGTAGACTGTGGTTTACAATTAATACGTCCCAAGTTTCGACGTCTTCGCGCGCTTTATGAAATGGACAGTTGTGGTGACTGGACATTTGACGATGGCAGCTGTGCTTGTCACAACAAATTTGTTGCCATAAGAAATCTGGTAATGGTTGCTCTAAAGTATCAATTTCGCCATTCCATTTACCTGCCTGAAAATCTTGATGCAGTACTTTTAGTAAGTCTATTTGACTTTGGTCAGGTTTGGTTTGCCACATTGCTAATTGTGATGTGTCTTCTGGACCAATCATTGCTGCAAGTTTTGCTAGGCAAACGTAGCGCTGTCTGCCTTTTACGAGACCAAATTTAAAGTCGACACCTGATTGCTGTAAAAAAAAGGGTAGGTCTTTGTGCAATAATTGCTCTTGAAGGGCCACCGTTGCGGTAGCAATACATACTTTTTTCTTGCTGGCTAATGCAAGTGGAATAGTACCTAAGATATAAGAAAGGGATTTACCAATACCGGTACCAGCTTCACAAACCATGATCCTGCGATGTTTATCATAATCACCAGCTAATGTTTTAGATATTTCAGCCACCATGTAGTTTTGCTCTCTACGAGAACGAAAATTTGGCATCGCAGTCGCAATATCTTTATAGATAGTGCGGATCTGAGTTTTAATATGATCCGTTAACATGTATGGCCCATTAGTAATCTTTACTTACTAATTCTTTATTTGCTGGTATATGCTGTACATAATAACAGTGATTTTAAATGTTCGGAATAAATAATCGAACGTTTATAGCGTCTTTAACGACACAGGTAAGTAATTTAGTGGTAAAGATAAGTTTATTTAGTTAACTGAAAATACTTATTTGCCCCAACGATAGGTTAATCATTCATAAACAGACGATTTCAGGGCAACATTGTAGATGACAATACAAAATTCAATAGGCACTGATACTAGCACTAGCACTAGCACTAGCACTAACAATGATGCTTTACTTTCGATTAAAGGAAGGGTGCTGACTAGACATGCGACTTATCGTCACGGTCGATTAATGCTGCAATATTATATAAAAACAGAAACAGGACCGGCACTCATTGAACTAGAACAAGCTGAAGTTATCTGTTTTTGTAAACAAAGTGACAGTGAATTGATTCTCGGTCATTTCAATTCAGGTATACGTATTGAGCCTATCAGTTTAAAAAACTTTAAGCATCAAGCTGTTTCATGCATCTATTTAAAGTCAACGACAGTACAGAAGCAATTGCTCAGAATTGCCAATGATGCAGGAATCGAGATCTATGAAGCCGATATAAGGGCAGAGCAACGTTATCTTATTGAGAGATTTATTGCGTTAGATGCAGAGTTCATTGTTTCTGCTGACTCAAGCAATGCAGAAACACCTTTATCACTGACTGAGGGGGCTACTTTTGCAAGTGCTAGCCATTCGAATGACCCACTAGCATGCTATGCAGCATTCAAAACAAGAAAGGCAGATTTAGCCATTCCATTATCAATGATTTCACTGGATTTTGAATGCAGCCCATCTGGAGAGTTGTACTCAGTTGGATTATATGGCTCTCAATCAGCACTTGATAATCAAAGCCCCTTATATAAAAAAGTCATTATGCTTGGTCGACCTGATTTTGACGCTTATGAGATTAATGAGTCTGATGATAGCGTTGAATATATTCAATGGGTTGATGACGAAGTGGCATTAATCCATCAGTTAATTCATTGGTTCAATGAATATGATCCTGACATTATTATTGGCTGGGCAGTGGTTACCTTTGATTTAGCACTTCTACATAGGCGTTGTCAGTATCATCGAATTCCTTTGTTAATAGGTCGTGGTGGTACAGAATTGTCATGGAAAGTTGAAGATAAATTCAGACCAGAAACGCTGTCTTTACCAGGAAGGGTTGTTTTGGATGGTATTGACTGGATAAAAGCGGCATTTTATCAATTTGAGCGATATTCACTCGAACATGTCTCGCAGCATTTATTAGAAGAAGGTAAAGCCATTGATCATGTTGAAAACAGAGGGCAAGAGATTTGCCATTTATTTGCTAATGACAAAAAAGCACTCGCTTTTTATAACCTGACAGATTGCCGACTGGTTTGGGATATTTTTGAAAAAACACAATTATTGGCTTTTGCCTTAGAAAGAGCAAAGTTGACGGGATTAGAATTTGGCCGAGTTGGAGCATCGGTTGCGGCTTTTAATAATCTCTACCTTCCGCATTTACATCGAAGTGGCTATGTTGCCCCTGCAAGAGCAACAAGTCATGGCTTAGAGTCACCAGGTGGTTATGTGATTATTGTGGCTTAATGAATCTGTACACCGATATGGGGTAAACTCCCCTTAAGAT
>NZ_JAJGZS010000013.1:0-129208 GCF_020806285.1 Shewanella sp. 10N.7 | reverse complement strand
ATTACCCGAAACAGGGAAGTATTTGTAAATTAGGTGGGTTTATTATCCATACAAGGCGCTTAAACGGAACTAAAACAGTGGGTTACGTTCCGATCCACTACACAGTACAACCCACCATTTAGTCCGCTTAACGCGGCGTTATGCCTCAATGATGAGAGTTCTATGATCACAGTAAAGAATAAGTCTTATAAATGTTATTTGATCGACTCAAATTTCATTATTCAAATGTTTAAGGAAAGAGAATCCTTTGGCTCTAATGTGATCAATAGAGTGTTTTCTGATGGCTTATTTGTTTTTTCTCCTGTTAGTTTATGGGAAATTTCACAAGATGAATGTTTCGATGAATTTATATCTGTATTTTCCACATTGCCTTCACTGCTGGCTCTCAGTGACGATGATATTGTAAATAAAGAATTAGAAAACTATGAGGGCGTAGAGCCTACATCAATCAAAGATATTACTTTTCTATTGTCTGGTAATTCGCCTCATGAGTTGAACTTAATCATCAAAAACTACATAAATAAAGCATTGGGTAAGGACTATAAGGCTACAGAAAAGCAATATTTTAAGGAAATGAAAGGTAGGAATAGCTTTGGTTATTTAGATGGGCAGAGCTTAAGTAATAAACAGGCAACAAAGAGCAGTGTTGATCTAGTCGCACTTGAGTTTATTTCAAATCTTGTCCCAAGTTTTTGTAAAACTCTCCAAGCAAACAGCTCCGCATTAAATGTAGCTAGGTTTCCATCGCAAGTTAGTAAAAGCTACATATATCATTATAAGTTTGCTCACCCTAGCCGAAAGGGAGAGCCTTCTGATTTATCTGACATTTTGATTAGTTCAATACTGCCATATATCGATGTTTACCTCACGGAAAAAAGCGTGGCAAATTCAATTAGAGAAATCAGAGATGTTCATGGATTTTATAAAGGTTTAGAAACAGTAACCATGAAGCAGATGCGCCCTTTGGAAGAGGCGTGACAAGGTGTTTAAACTCAAGACTCTAAGTAGCTTTTGTCCTTAAATGTGCGACTAGATTAAAATATTGCTTTTACTGCCTTGTTTAGAGCTTGTTCTTACTGTTGCTAAATCAGTTTCAAAATAATTTTCCCTTGATGCTGGCCAGACTCCATATATTGATGTGCGGCAATCACGTCATTTAAAGCAAAAACTTTATCTAGATTTATATGCATTTTCCCGCTTTCAAGCATTGGCCAAACATGCTGTTTAAGACCTTGTGCAATCTCGGCTTTGGCTTCAATGCTTTGCGGTCTTAAGGTTGAGCCTGTCCAGCGAATACGTTTCGCCATTAGCCTAAAGATATCCACTTCGGCTTTCATGCCCCTTTGCATTGCAACCGATACCATGCGGCCATCCATTGCGACTACTTTAAGGTTGCGGTTAACAAAATCGCCACCAGCAATATCAAATACGACATTCACACCTGTTCCATTTGTCGCTTCTAAAATAGGTTCGACAAAGTCCTGCTGATGGTAATTGACCGCAACAGTTGCCCCTTGTTCAAGACAATATTGGCACTTTTCATCTGAGCCTGAGGTAGCAAACACCGTTGCGCCTAATGCTGACGCCATTTGAATCGCGGTAGTACCGATACCACCAGAGCCACCATGGATCAATACACTTTCACCTGCCGTTAATTCTGCCCTAACCACCATATTGCCCCAAACGGTAAAGCAAGTTTCTGGTAAAGCTGCCGCTTGTTCATAAGTGTAATTGTTGGGGATCGGCAAACAATGACTGGCATCTGTGATCACCTGCTCAGCGTAACCACCACCTGGCACCAGCGCACAGACTTTGTCGCCTACTTTCCATTGCGTCACGTCGTCAGCTAGCTCAATAATATCTCCTGCCACTTCTAAACCTAGGATAGCACTCGCGCCTTTAGGTGCAGGGTAAGCACCTTCACGTTGCTTGATATCAGGCCCATTAACGCCTGCGGCATGTACTTTGATTAGCACTTGCCCTTGGGTTAATACTGGCAGTTGGCTTTCGGTAAAATACATCACCTCTGCACTACCTGGTTTATTAAAGCCCACATGTTTCATATCTAATCCTTTTCGACAATGACACTCGTGAATAGCCACCTATACTTAGCAATAGCTGGCACCTTCGAGCATTAAGTATGATGACTTGTCTAATCAGCTGGTATTTGAAGGCTCTTAGCCGTATTTAAAGACAGTTAGCCGTATTTAAAGACAGTTAGCCGCATTTAAAGACAGTTAGCTCGCATTTACAGGCAATAATGAATAAATAACATCAGGAACCCTGTCGTTTTAAGATACTATATCTAAGCTTATATTTAACGCGTTTAGCGTTAAAACAAAATAGCTAACCTATTGAATCAATCAGGCTTGAGCGCTTAATGTCATGATTAGAGTCATACTCTAAATATGAAATAAACACTCAAGATATTCAATTTAATAGCTACTAACGGTCAAACCAACCGGAATTGATATCATTGTGAAAATGACTCTAAAAACAGATTTAGCCAAGATACTCAAATACTGCATAGGCCTCATGCTATTTGCCAGTTACTCTTTTTCAACTTCGCTATCTGCCAAACCTCTGTTAATTGCCTCTGATATCTGGTGCCCTTACGTCTGCGAAGCTCAAACAGGCTATGTTACTGAACTGACTCAACGCGCCTTTGCTGAAATGGATCAACCAGTACACTTTATCGCAGTGCCATTTAATCGCGCCTTAAAAGAAGTCCAGCAAGCTAATGTTGATGCAATTCTAGCTGTGACACCTGATCATGTCGCTCAATATGATTTACTGACTGATGACCTGATTATTGGCTATGCCGGTAAAGATTTTTACACGACGAATAGCTTTGCGTGGCAGTTTAATCAAATTGAAGATTTAGATACTGTGCAGGTAGGCATAATACGCGGCTATGATTATGGCGAACGACTTAATGCCAAAATCGCAAATTCGAATCGTTTTTATATTGCCTCAGGTAACCAGCCGTTAACCATGAATCTCAAACGACTCATCAAAGGTCGCTTCCATGTCATGATTGGTAATAAGATTGTGATTGAACAAACCGCAAAAAAAATAAACCTTGATGATCAAATTCGTTATGCAGGAAGCTTTGGTGAACCTATTCCGCTTTATGTTGGCTTTAATCAAGGTAATACAAAAGCAGCTAAAATGTTTGCTGACGGGCTGAAAAAATTGAAGCAAACAGGCGAGTTCCAGCAGATTCTAGACAAGTACAACATTGAAATGAGTGACGATTCAACCTTTTAACTTACCATTTGGTTTTATGACAAATAAAGCCACTCGCGCCATATCAGTCTCCTAATCACCCCATAATAAAACAAGCTATCTAAGCTCATGTTTATATAGCATTAGTAAAAAATAGATATCTTATCACTATCATTTTTTATTTAGCTTTCACTGATATTAACAACCTATTTAGCAGGACTCATCCAAATAAGTTACAAAATGTGTACTTTTAACACATTTGTTATGGCTGAGTGTACAATCACGCATTGGCTTTACAAAGCCCCAACATTACCCATGTATTAATAGTCTTTCATTGAAGATAAATGTCACGATAAACCCATCGTACACTGCTATTTTTCCTGTCGCGTTATTAAAATTATAAGCATGTGGCACTGATGATATGTATCAAGTGACCACTTCGGAGCCAGCATGAAATCTTACCCTAAGGCTATCGCGCTAGTATTAGGCCTATTGTATTTACCTTGGGTAAATGCCTCGCCGATAGAACAAACCAAAGGCGACTTTGAAGATAAGTTTCGCCAATTAGAAGAAAGTCACCCTACCCCAAATGACTACCGTAACGCCGCTGGCGAGCCAGGTAAAGATTACTGGCAACAGCAGGTTGATTACAAAATCAATGTGAAACTGGATGAAACTCAACGCCGTATTGTGGGCAGCGAAACCATTACTTATCACAACAACTCACCTTATACCCTCAAGTATTTATGGATCCAGCTCGAGCAAAACCGCTTCAGTTCTGACTCAGTTGCCGAACGCAGTAGTAGTTTTTCAGGCCTAGGTAATAACGCCAGTGCTTCAGCTAAAGCGCAAGACAAAGCGCCAGCTAAAATTAATTTATCAACTTTACGCCGTCAGCAGTTTATGGACGATGTAGAGCTGGGTTACCAGTTATCTAACATCACAGATGCTAAAGGCAAAGCGCTAAAATATGTGATTAATGGCGCGCAAATGCGAGTCGATTTAACTAAGCCACTGAAACCAAATCAAACCACTAAAGTGAACATTGATTTTGCCTTTAATATCTTAGAAGAAGACGCCGTAGGCGCACGTTCAGGTTATGAACACTTCCCTGATGATAAACGTGAAGGCGGTAATGATATTTTCTTGCTGGCTCAATGGTTCCCGCGAGTATCGTCTTATTCAGATTACGAAGCTTGGCATAATAAAGAATTTTTAGGCCGTGGTGAATTTACCCTAGAATTTGGTAATTACGACGTCAAGATGACAGTGCCAACTGACCATATCGTCACTGCGACTGGCGTATTACAAAATCCTAAAAAGGTGTTGACTAAAACTCAGCGAAACCGTTTAGAAGATGCCAAAGATGCTAAGAGACCAGTATTTATTGTCTCTGCCGATGAAGCCTTAAAGAACGAATCAAGCACCCAATCAGGCCAAAAAACCTGGCATTTTAAAGCTGAAAACGTGCGTGACTTTGCCTGGGCATCTTCGCGTAAGTTCATTTGGGATGCCAAAGGCTATCAGCAAGGTGGCGACACTATGCCTGAAGTCATGGCGATGTCGTTTTACCCTAAAGAAGGCGGTGAGTTATGGGAAAAATACTCAACTGAGTCTGTCATCCATACCATGGAAGTCTACTCGCGTTTTACGTTTGATTATCCTTACCCAACGGCCATTAGCGTCAATGGCCCAGTTGGCGGCATGGAATACCCGATGATTAGCTTTAATGGTCCCCGCACCATTTGGCATGAAGACGGCACTCGAAGCTATACCTTATCTGAAAAACAATTCCTCATTGGCGTTGTGATCCATGAAGTGGGTCATAACTACTTCCCAATGATTGTGAACTCAGATGAACGTCAATGGGCTTGGATGGATGAAGGTTTAAACAGCTTTTTAGATGGCGTAGCCAGTAAAGAGTGGGATCCTGATTTAGCTTGGGGACGTGAGCCAAGCGACATCATCGAATACATGAAGTCTAATGTGCAAGTGCCTATCATGACCCAATCTGATAGCATCTTAAAGTACGGTCCGAATGCCTATACTAAGCCTGCTGCAGCGCTTAATATTTTACGTGAAGTGGTGTTAGGTCGTGAGCTTTTTGACTTCGCCTTCCAAGAATACTCTCGCCGCTGGGAAAATAAACGTCCAACCCCTTATGACTTTTTCCGTACGATGGAAGAAGCATCAGGTGTTGATTTAGATTGGTTTTTCCGTGGCTGGTTTTACACCACAGATCATGTTGATATCAGCATAGATAAAGTTTACCAATTGCGATTAGATACCCAAGATCCTGATATTGATTTTGACCGTTTACGCCAAGAAAATGCCGATAAGCCAACATCTTTATTTGTTGAAAATAATCAACAAGCAGGGATGAAACCTTGGGTTGATTTAAATGGCGACTTAGCCGATTTTCATGATAAAAACGATCGTTTTACGGTGACCAATAAAGAGCGAAACAAGTACCAGTCAACACTTGCGAAGTTAAAGCCCTGGGAACGTAAAGCACTCGCTAGAGCACTAGAAGAAGATAAAAACTATTACGTCATGAACTTCTCAAATCTTGGCGGCCTGGTGATGCCAATATTACTTGAGATGACCTATGATGATGGCAGTACTGAAAAGCTGACATTGCCTGCAGAGATTTGGCGACGCTCTCCTCATGCTGTGAGCAAGCTGATTGTCACTGAAAAATCACAGCAATTGGTGTCAGTTGAAATCGATCCAAGCTGGGAAACCGCCGATGTAGATATTGAAAATAATCATTATCCACGTCGTATTATTCCGTCGCGAATTGAAGCTTATAAAAGCGAGAAACGTAAAGGTAAGCATCGACGCGACATCATGCATGAGATCAATACCGAGATAAAAGAACCTGAAGCCAAGGAGTATAAAAAATAATGTCACGAGCAATTATCGCAATCAGCTTGTTATTCGTTGCCGTTTTTAGCTTCAGCACTAACACTTGGGCGCATCAGCAAAAAGAAAGTTATAGCAATGTGCTGTTTAATGAACGCACAGGTAATTTAGAAGTGCAGCATCGGTTTTATTTACACGATGCTGAGCACGCGGCAAAGCGCCTATTTGATAGTAATACTGATTTAATCAAAGAGCCTGTTAGTCGTGATGCTTTTGCTTATTATGTGCAGGACAAGTTTCATATTGCCGATGATAAGCAGCAAACTATCAAGCTAAATTTGGTTGGTACTGAAGTCGAAGGTAAGTATTTATGGGTGTACCAAGAAACTCAGATAAACCATCAAACGATGAGTAGTTTTTACATCAAGATGGAAAGCTTACAGGAGCTTTGGCCAAGTCAGCTTAACTACATTAATGTTGAACGAGAAAAGCAAGTGAAGTCATTAAGGTTAAGTGCTGGTGATGCTTGGCAGCACCTGTCACTCGATAAGTAATCATGTAAGTCATTGCTTCAGAGTGGGACTTATTTTTGACTTAACATTATGTATTTGAAAAAAGACCTTCGGGTCTTTTTTTTGATTTATTTATCTCCTCTCCCTTCTTCACTCTTGCCTAGCGCACATTTATTTTCACAATTTGATCTAGCTCAAAAACACCGTAACTTTTGTTAATCTTTTGTTGTTTTACTGTATCAGGTTGGCACACTGGATAGTGTAATAAGTAAATAATTGCTGCGATGACCGTTTTACTTCGACAGAAAAACTTAAGCTAAGCAATTGTCATATAAGTATTAATATTCACAGGAGGTGGAATGGGCGGATTAGTAAAGTTATTACAATCTATGCTCGGCAGTTTTCGAGATTTAGTCCCCATCATTTTGGTGGTGAGTTTTTTTGAGATTTTTATCCTTCAACAAGCACCTGCTAACCTCTTTTCCATCCTCGTCGGCGTTGTCTTTATCGTCTTAGGTTTAACCTTTTTTGTTTTCGGCTTAGAAATGGGCTTATTCCCTATTGGTGAGTCATTAGCCCATGCCCTTGCCCGCAAAGGCAGTACATTCTGGTTGGTTATTTTTTCATTTGCTTTGGGGTTTGGTACCACATTAGCTGAACCCGCGTTAACGGCGGTGGCCGCTGAAGCCGCTGAAGTCGCTGCTGAAGGCGGTGCTATAGCCTTCACAGAACAAGCTATGGACAGTTATGCCATGGGACTGCGCCTAACTGTTGCAGTCTCGGTTGGTCTGGCCATATTGCTCGGGGTTATCCGTATCGTAAAAGGCTGGCCGATTCATTATTTGATCATTGGCGGTTATGTCATCGTGATGATCCTCACCAGTTTCGCCCCAGAAAGTATCATTGGTATTGCTTATGACTCTGGCGGAGTAACCACCTCGACCATTACAGTGCCATTAGTCACAGCGTTAGGTGTTGGGTTAGCCACAGTGATTAAAGGTCGTAATCCGATGTTAGATGGTTTTGGGTTAATAGCCTTTGCCAGCCTTACACCGGTCATTTTCGTATTGCTGTACGGCATGGTGCTATGAATACGACTGAAAAACATATGAATCATAAGGGTTTTTTCACTCATTCTACAAGTATCTCAATGGGGGAAATCAATGGTCTGGCTTAGTCAGTTGTTCGACACTTTATTGCTCACCATGCGTGATGTTGTCCCTATTGCGACCATTTTATTTGGTTTTCAATTGGGCGTACTTAAACGACCGATAGCCAATTGGAAAACCGTGGTTCTGGGATTTGTGTATGTCATTCTAGGTTTGAGTTTTTTCCTGGTAGGCCTAGAGTTAGCGCTGTTTCCTATTGGCGAGAACCTCGCTAATCAGCTCACATCGCCAAGTATCTTGCACCCTGACGGTTCAGCTGGGCCTTACTTGTGGCAGGACTATTTTTGGGTTTATGTATTTGCTGCGGCCATAGGTTTTAGTACCACCATTGCTGAACCCTCTTTAATTGCCGTCGCGATTAAGGCCAATGAAGTCTCCGGCGGCACTATAAGCACCCAAGGTTTACGCATTTCGGTCGCTATTGGGGTTGCATTTGGAATTTCGCTCGGCTGTTTTCGCATTGTGGTTGGCGATCCTATTCATTACTACATTATGGCGGGTTATGTGGTGGTGGTGATCCAAACTTTCTTTGCACCTAAGTCCATTATTCCTCTTGCCTATGATTCTGGCGGAGTGACCACATCAACGGTCACTGTCCCGTTAGTTGCTGCGTTAGGCTTAGGGTTAGCCTCCAATGTAGAAGGCAGAAATCCATTAATTGATGGCTTTGGCCTCATCGCTTTTGCCAGTTTATTTCCCATTATTGCTGTCATGAGCTATGCACAAATCGTCGCTTGGCTCGATAAGCGCAGAGATAAATTGGCTGACGATGCCACTGAAACCGTCACAGTAGAAGAACAAACAACAACCAATCAAGCTTCTATAGTAGATATAGAAACTAATCGATCCGTTAAGGAGTAATTCATGCGATTTAAGCTCATTATCGCGTTTGTCGACGACATCACAACTGACAATATACTTGATGCCGCAAGAGAAGCTGGCGCGACTGGCGCTACCGTTATTAACCACGCTAGAGGTGAAGGGCTTAAGAAAAAGAAAACCTTCATGGGCTTGGGATTAGATGTTCAGCGCGATGTCATTTTGTGGTTAGTTGAAGAGCATATGAGTCGCCATATTTTAGAAACAATCTGTGAAGTCGGCGGTTTTAATACCAATCCAGGCCAAGGTATCGCGATTCAAATTGATGTTGAAGACGCCGTCGGTGTGGCGCACCAAGTCGAGAAACTCACTAATGATATTAAGGATCAGATATGAAGCCGTCGACCCCGATTAAAAACCGTGATGTATTAATGAATCAATATGCCATGATTGACGGCATGCTGACTATCAGTGAAGCCATTGCTATCGCCGTGGAGAAAAAGGTATCGATTTTAGTGGTGAATAAACGTCATGAGCATGATGAATATGGCATGTTACTTTTAAGTGATATTGCCAGAAAAGTGCTCGCAACTAATAAGTCTCCTGAGCGAGTTAACGTTTATGAAATTATGATTAAACCAGTAATGTCAGTGGATGCTGAAATGGATATTCGTTACACCGCTAGGCTATTTGATCAATTTCAAATTAATAAAGCCCCCGTAGTGGAACATGCCAATATCATTGGTTTTGTCACTTACGATGACATCGTATTAAAAGGCATGGTCACAAGCGCTTAATGCTTAATGATGAGTGATGAGCGATTAGCGATTAGCGATTAGCGATTAGCGATTAGCGCTAACTATTACATTCACACTGGCCATAAAAAAGCCTTGAAGCAATGACTTCAAGGCTTTATTTTTTATTAAGAACCAGCCTTAATATTCAGTCAAATATTACTGACCAATGAAGTGTTGGTCTTTCAGCCAATCCAAATATTCAGGCACCGCTTGCTCAACCGTTTTGAATACATGATCGCACCCTACTGAGCGCAGCTGAGTTAAATCAGCTTGGGTATAACTTTGGTATGCGCCCTTCAATTTATCGGGGAAAGGAATGTATTCAATTTCACCTTTGCCATGATAGTTAACCACAGCATTAGCAACGTCATTAAAGCTTTGAGCTTGGCCTGTTCCACAATTAAAGATCCCTGATACTGACTTGTTTTGCCATAACCATAAGTTCACTTTAACCACGTCTTCAACAAACACAAAATCACGTAATTGCTGACCATCTGCATAGCCATCAACACCGGCAAATAAGCGACAGACACCATTCGTTTTGATTTGGTTATTAAAGTGGAAGGCAACACTCGCCATGCCGCCTTTATGCTGCTCTCTAGGACCATAAACGTTAAAGTAACGTAGACCTGCAACCTGTGCATTGGTGTCTTGCTGTCTGACATATTGATCAAACAAGAACTTAGAGTAAGCATAAACGTTTAGCGGTTTTTCAACTTCACGCTGTTCAACAAATTTTTCACTGCCACCATAAACAGACGCTGATGATGCATAAATAAATTGCACATCATTTGCTTGGATATAATGCAGTAATACTTTTGAGTATTCATAGTTGTTTTGCATCATAAACTTGCCATCCCACTCAGTGGTCGATGAACAAGCTCCTTGATGGAAAATAACTTCTAATTTACCGTCAAATTCGCCGGCTTTAATGCTGGCTAAAAAGGCATCTTTATCTAAATAATCAGCAATTTCGCAATCTGCTAAGTTAAACATCTGTGTGCCGTCAGATAAATCATCCACTGCGATAATATCTGTACGACCTAATTCGTTTAATGACTTAACTAAATTACTACCAATAAAACCTGCAGCACCTGTTACAACTATCATAAGAATAATTCCGTTATTGTGTTTAACTCATTTGCAGCCAATTTAGGAGAGCTTACTCGCTAATATCGTCTGCATAAAATGTATTTAAAAAATGCGCAGTCTCGGCCGCCGCTTTATCAAAATTAACTAACGCCATATTTCGGCCGGTTTTCTTACCGATCGGCGGTGTGAATGCTAAGCGACGTGCATCAGCCGAGAGTGACTGCCAACGTACTTCTGGGGCTGAGCGTCTACCAGCATAAAACCCAACTGTAGGGAGATTATGCAGCCCTGCAAGGTGCAATGGTCCAGTTGAGCCTGCAATAAACATATCCGCTGCAACCAAAGACTCGGCAAATTCAGCCAAACTGGATAATGGCTTGGCCATTGCGACTTTAATATTACTCGCTACGAGTAAATCATGCATCTGCTGTGCAAGACGTTCCTCTTCACCGCTATAGGTTAAAACAAAGCGACAATTCAGTTTAGTCTGTTTATCAATATCAATCAGCATGCGAGCAAAGCTGTCCACAGGTACACCACCTGAGGATCCGCCTGTGCCTGGGTGAGCAAAAATTAACTTCTCATCATTTTTCTGATGATAATATTGCTGCCATTTCGATTTTTGTTGCTGCACATTCCATAAAGGTCTAGTCACTTCGGGAATGTCGTAACCGTTTTGTGCTAAAAAAGACTCCACCAACATACATGCACCACGCCAGCAACCTTCACCTTTTTTGTATTGGTGATCCGCGCGATGCTTATAAAGGTACTGATACCAATTATGTTTTGGTGCTAATACGAAAGGAATTTGTGATGGTTTTAGAAATTTATAACCACGAAATTCAGACAACGACACAATTGCACCATCGTATTCTCGTTCTTTAATGCGCTCGCTGATCCCTTGATCATCACCATCATCGATAATCACATGATCTACGTAGGGACAAGCTAATGCAAAAGCTTTGGTTACTGGTGAAACAAGCACTTCAATGCTGGCCTCTGGCATGGCTTTTTTCAGCAAACTTAATGCGGGCCAACTTAACGTAAAGTCACCAATTTTATCGTAACGAAGAAAAAGCACTCTTTTCATAGCTATCTAAACCTGAGTTGTCCCAAACAAAAGCAGTATAAATAAAAAATCCCTGCAATACAGGGATTAATTAGCTGAGCAAAATAACTGATTGCTAGATTTAGCGTGAATTAGAACGGGATATCGTCATCCCAATCTCCACCTAAATCAGGCGTAGTATTTTGTGGTTGTGGCGTTGGCGCTGGGCGCTGGGCTGGCGCAGATTGTTGCTGGAAGCCACCTTGCTGTTGCGCAGGTTGTTGGAATCCACCTTGCTGCTGTTGTGCTGGCGCTGGGCGCTGTGCTGGAGCAGACTGCTGCTGGAAACCACCTTGTTGTTGCGCTGGCACTTGTGGCTTAGGCGTATAAGCAGGCTTTTGAGCAGCTTGTTGCTGAGCTGGCTGTTGCTGAGCTGGCTGTTGGAAGCCACCTTGCGCTTGTTGCTGGCCGTAACCACCTTGCGATTGAGGTGCACTTTGCTGAGGAGCATTACTGTAGCCACCTTGACCTTGGTTCATGCCGCCTTGCTGACCGCCTTGACCACGGCTATCCAGCATTTGCATTTCCATCGCGTTAATTTCTGTCTTGTAGCGATCTTGACCAGTAGTCTGATCCTGCCACTTGCTAGTTTGCAGTTTACCTTCTAAATAAACTTTAGAACCTTTTTTCAGGTATTCACCAGCTACTTCAGCTAAACGACGGTACATAACAATGTTATGCCATTCAGTACGTTCTTGCTGTTGACCTTGTTGGTCTTTCCAAGACTCACTCGTTGCCACAGTAAAGTTAGCTACGGCGTTACCATTTGGCATGTAACGAACCTCTGGGTCCTTTCCTAGGTTACCGACCAAAATTACTTTATTCACACCACGACTGGCCATTGAAATCTCCTGCGATTTACCATGTTCTAAATTTAATTACGTTCAAATTTTGTTGAATCAATTATGTCATTTTTATGCTCACTGAAGCATCAGCGAACCACAAAAAACACGAATTTAATTCTTAGCTGACAGAGCCTAACACAGCTCGGGCTTCTCTTAAATCGAATTGATCATCTACTTTTAAATAAGCGGCTTTCTCTTCAATCACCACTATCGCTTCTGCAACCCCAGCAAGCTGTGATAGTTGAGTTGCCATATCTTGGGCATGATTTCTATCTTTCGCTTCTGCTTCAAGTGTATAGCTTTTAAGTAGCACTGGTTTTTCCATGCCGATGGTTAATAACAACCATACAAACATCAGCGCTAATGCCACAAAAAACACCCCTGAAGCACCCACTAACTGATAAGCGCCACCACCTAACATACCGCCGCAAAATGCACCGAGAAACTGACTGGTAGAATAAACGCCCATCGCAGAACCTTTATCGCCCATTGGACAGAATTTTGCGATAAGGCTAGGTAATGAAGCTTCCAAATAATTAAAACCAGTAAAAAATAATACTACTGCGCCACTGAGTACCCATAAGTTATCCGCATAAAATCCCATCGCCGCTAACGCTAGCATCATAATCATTAGGGAAATTTGGAACATGGTTTTGGTGTTATTGCGTTTCACTCCAATGATGATTAACGGCACCATCAAGAAAAATGCACCAATAAAGGCAGGGAAATACAACATCCAATGTTTTTCTTTCACTAAACCAGCGTCAACTAAGTCTAGCGGTAGTGCTACAAACACGGCAGTAAGCACTAGATGTAATATGAAGATACCGGCATCTAATCTAAATAACTGAGGGTCCATCAGCATGCGTTTAAGTTTAGTTGGCGTAGCGACCGTATCGCCTTTAGGCGCTTGTGATACAGGGTTAGGTACTAATACCTGCACAATGACCATACCAAGCACTGCCAAAATTGCGGTTAAAAAGAATAACCCTTCAAGGCCTGCATACTGAGCAACAATTGGCCCTGCTAATAAAGACAAAGCGAAAGAAAAACCGATACACATACCGATTATCGCCATCACTTTAGTGCGCTGCTCATCTCGTGTAAGGTCTGCTGCAAGAGCTAATACCGCTGCTGCGATTGCCCCCATTCCTTGTAGTGCTCGGCCAAATACCACACCATAAATATGATCTGACATAGCCGCTACGATACTACCAATGGCAAAAATGACTAAGCCACCCAGAATAATCGGTTTACGACCGTATTTATCAGACAACATCCCCATAGGGATTTGCAAACAGGCTTGAGTTAACCCATAGGCACCAATAGCGATACCAACCCATAATGGTGAGAATCCTTCCAAGTGTTGGCCATAAAGCGCAAACACGGGCATGATCATAAACAAGCCCATCATGCGTAAGCCGAATACACTAGCTAACGAAAATGCGACCTTTTTCTCAATGCCGGAGAGTCCATTTTTGGCCATTCAGTTGCCCTTAATTTTGTATCTGTAAAAAATTTTGAGTTGCGCATATTATCACAGCGTCCTAATTTAGCTCAAAAGGAATAATGAACCAAGGTACAACTGTTTATCGTATTTGCTAATGAAGTTAAACAAACAGGTTATAATGTGTCTTACATCGCAGTTCATTAATATTCGACTTTAGCTAACAAAACAACCAAATGAACTAACAATTTAGCACTGTACAATACTGTATGAAATACTGTATAAATACAGAGTAAAATCTAATCACAAATCAAATGCCTTAACTTGTTTGCCAAGATATTCAGCTTTATCGGTGAGCGAGTACAACATCAGAGTGAAGAATGGATACCATTGAAATTCGTGGTGCACGAACCCACAACTTAAAAAACTTTGACCTTAAAATTCCACGGGACAAACTGATTGTCATTACGGGATTGTCAGGTTCAGGCAAATCATCATTAGCCTTCGACACTTTATATGCTGAAGGACAACGTCGATATGTTGAATCACTATCTGCTTATGCACGTCAATTTTTAAGTTTGATGGAAAAACCAGATGTCGACCATATTGAAGGCTTAAGCCCTGCGATTTCAATTGAACAAAAATCCACTTCACATAACCCACGTTCAACCGTGGGCACCATCACTGAAATTTATGATTATCTGCGTTTACTGTTTGCCCGCGTTGGTGAACCTCGATGCCCGACTCACGGGCAACCTTTAGCGGCACAAACCGTCAGCCAGATGGTGGATAAGGTGCTCGAGCTACCAGAAGGTAGTCGGCAGATGTTATTAGCCCCAGTGGTTAAAGCCCGTAAAGGTGAACACGTAAAGTTACTAGAAAGCCTAGCCGCACAAGGCTATGTCCGTGCACGTATTGATGGTGATGTATGTGACTTATCCGATCCGCCAACCCTAGATTTACATGTTAAACACACCATCGAAGTAGTCGTCGACAGATTCAAAGTGCGTGATGATCTTAAACAACGTTTAGCTGAGTCATTTGAAACCACACTAGAAATGTCTGGTGGTATTGCTGTGGTTGCTGACATGGCAGGCGAAGCTGAAGAGATTGTATTCTCTGCTAATTTTGCTTGTCCCCATTGTGGCTACTCTATGGCTGAACTTGAGCCACGTATTTTCTCGTTCAACAATCCTGCCGGTGCCTGTCAAACTTGTGATGGATTAGGTGTACAACAGTACTTTGATGCTGACCGCGTGATCACTAATGGCGAGTTATCGTTAGCTGGCGGCGCTATTCGTGGCTGGGACAAGCGTAATTTCTATTATTTCCAAATGCTCAGCTCATTGGCTGAACATTATAAGTTTGATGTCGAAACGCCGTTTCAGCAGCTTACAGACAAAGTCCAAAAAATTGTTCTGCATGGCTCAGGCAAACAGAGCATTGCCTTTAAATACATTAACGACCGTGGTGATGTGGTTATTCGTAATCATCCCTTCGAAGGCATATTGAATAATATGGATCGCCGCTATCGTGAAACTGAAAGCAATTCAGTGCGCGATGAGCTATCTAAATTCATTAATACTCAATCGTGTAAAAGCTGTGGCGGTTCGCGCCTGCGTGAAGAAGCCCGTAACGTGTTCATTGGCGATTTAACCTTGCCGCAATTAACCGAATGGTCCATTGGCGAAGCATTGGGTTACTTCAAAGACATCCATTTCACTGGTCAAAAAGCGCAAATTGCAGAAAAAATTCTTAAAGAAGTGGGTGATAGACTCGGATTCTTAGTCAATGTCGGGCTTAATTATCTTAGTTTAGATCGCTCGGCAGATACCTTATCTGGTGGTGAAGCACAGCGTATTCGTTTAGCCAGTCAAATTGGTGCCGGCCTTGTGGGTGTAATGTACGTCCTTGATGAGCCATCAATTGGCCTACATCAGCGCGATAACGAGCGTTTACTCCAAACCCTTATCCACCTTCGTGATTTAGGTAACACGGTTATCGTGGTCGAACACGATGAAGATGCGATTCGCATGGCAGATCATGTGATTGATATTGGCCCAGGTGCTGGCGTACACGGCGGAGAAGTTATTTGCTCTGGTGGCTTGAAAGATATTATTGAGTGTGAAGAGTCGATTACTGGTCAATACATTTCCGGTAAAAAACAAATCCACGTCGGTGAACAGCGCACACCAATGGATCCGAAAAAGGTTATTGAGTTATTTGGCGCTACAGGTAACAACCTGAAAAATGTCGACTTAACCATTCCGATTGGTTTATTCACCTGTGTCACTGGTGTTTCTGGTTCAGGTAAATCCACACTGATTAATGATACTTTTTATAAAATCGCTCACCGTATGCTAAATGGTGCGACAGTCGATGAACCCGCTGCCCATAAAAGCATTAAAGGTATGGAGCAATGCGACAAGGTTGTCGATATTGATCAAAGCCCAATTGGCCGTACTCCACGTTCAAACCCTGCCACTTATACAGGTATATTTACGCCGATCCGTGAGCTTTTTGCTGCCACTCAAGAATCTCGAAGCCGTGGTTACTTGCCAGGTCGTTTCTCGTTTAACGTTAAAGGCGGTCGCTGTGAAGCTTGTCAGGGTGACGGCTTAATTAAAGTCGAAATGCACTTTTTACCAGATGTGTATGTTCCCTGTGATTCATGTAAAGGCAAACGCTATAACCGCGAAACCTTAGATGTGAAATACAAAGGTAAAAACATTCATGAAGTGTTGCAAATGACCATTGAAGAAGCCCGCGTCTTCTTCGATCCAATCCCTGCAATCGCTCGTAAGCTGCAAACGCTTGTTGATGTTGGTTTATCTTATATTTGCTTAGGCCAAAGTGCGACGACATTATCGGGTGGTGAAGCTCAGCGAGTGAAATTATCTAAAGAGTTGTCTAAACGAGATACAGGCAAAACCTTATATATTCTCGATGAACCCACTACAGGTTTACACTTTGCCGATATCCAATTATTGCTTGATGTATTACATAGATTAAAGGCAAAAGGTAATACTATTGTGGTGATTGAACACAACTTAGATGTGATTAAAACCGCAGACTGGATTGTCGATTTAGGTCCTGAAGGTGGTTCTGGCGGCGGCATGATCCTAGTGAGTGGTACGCCTGAAGATGTTGCTCAAAATACTGAGTCGCACACGGCGCACTTCTTGAAGCCATTGTTAGAGAAGATGCCTGCGTTAACATCAGCTAAAGCTAACAAGGCACCTGCTAAAAAGGCACTTACTAACAAGGCAGCGGCTAAAAAGGTCACTAAAAAACCTGTTGCCTAACCTAGTAATAAAGAATCCGATTAAAAGATAGTGTAGTTAAGGTTAAACCTTATGGAAGACTAACCAATGGATATGAAATGGAATTTCAGTTAAAGGCACTAATTTTAAAGGCGCTAATTTTAAAGGGGCTAAGCTTAAAGGCATTAAGTTTAAACGCACAAAGCTTAAAGCCTTTAAGCCCAAGCGTTGGCAAAAATAATGAGCTTGTTCGCCATGGACAAGCTCTACACTCTCAGTTAGTTAATCAAACGTTCTCGTCTGCAATCTCTTCACTTAATACTCACGCTTTATCGGTTCTGCTGTTGTGTTTATTCTTATCTGGCTGTGCGTCGCAAAACTGTGGTAATTCACCCGTTAATCACTGGAGCAACCAAAGCCAGCTGCTTGAAGATATTCGCGTATTAAGTAGCCCTAAATTTGAAGGAAGAAAAACCGGGACATATGGCGCCGAGCTCAGTCGCGAGTACATTCAACAGCGCTTTACTGAGCTAAACCTCACACCATGGCAAGATGAATTTGAGGTGCCTTTTAACTACCGGTCTAATTTTTCAGATAAACAAGGCATCAACTTAATTGCGACCATAAAAGCCAGCAACAACTCCCAACGCTGGCGCGTGATTACCGCGCATTATGATCACTTAGGTAAAAAAGGAAATAAGGTGTTTGCTGGCGCTGATGACAACGCCTCAGGTGTCGCCGCGATGCTAGCAATCGCAGAGCAATGGCAACAGCAAGAGAATGACAATATCAATCTAATGATTGTCGCCACCGATGCTGAAGAACCCGGTTTATATGGATCTTATGCACTAGTTGAGCAATTAACTTCAACACCTGATATGCAACTGGAAATGTCGTTAAATCTCGATATGATCGGCAACCCTTCTAGGCCTCATGCAATTTATATAGAAGGTGAGAAAAATTTATCTGAATTTAGTCAGCTTAAAACTCAACTCCAAGACTATAATCAATTATGTATTCGGCAGAGCCGTTCAAGAATGAAAAACGGCAGCATGGTGAAGATTGATTGGCTGCGTGCTTCGGATCATTATCCGTTTCACAAAATGGGCATACCTTGGCTGTATTTAGGGGTACCGACTCATAAACAATACCATACGATTAACGATACCATTGATACGATTAATATTGGTTTTTTAGCAGCGGTCACTGAAACGGCATTTGAATTAGTCTCAGTGAATAAGCAGCAAATTGCTTATCAATAATCAGGCCAATTTTAAAAACTTATTGAAAATATATAGTCAAATGGGTGAAAGCTTGCTATAATATCGCCCCTTTGACGCGGGAAATCGACACGGGGTTGATTTTCTGTCTGTGAAACTTTAGCGCGAATGATACAAATTTCGTGCATACCCACAAGGCTACAACTCAATGTCATCCGATGAAAGAACTTTCCGCGAACTTGGTTTATCCGAGAATTTGCTTCGTGCCCTTGACGATCTAGGTTACGAAAAACCAACTCCAATTCAGTCAGCAAGTATCGACCCGCTAATGGCAGGTAAAGATATTTTAGGTCAAGCTCAAACTGGTACTGGTAAAACAGGTGCTTTCGCACTGCCTTTACTTAACAGTGTTGACCAAAAGCTGAATGCTCCTCAAATCCTAGTGCTTGCGCCAACTCGTGAACTTGCAGTTCAGGTTGCAGAAGCATTTGGTAGCTACGCTAAACACATGAAAGGCTTCCATGTACTACCTATTTATGGTGGTCAAAGCATGCATCAACAATTAAGTGCGCTACGTCGTGGCCCACAAGTTGTTGTTGGTACGCCTGGTCGTGTAATGGACCACATGCGTCGTGGCACATTAAAATTAGATTCATTAAAAGCATTAGTGCTTGATGAAGCTGATGAAATGTTAAAAATGGGCTTTATTGACGATATCGAATGGGTATTAGAACATAAGCCTGCTGACAGCCAACTTGCTCTTTTCTCTGCGACTATGCCAGAGCAAATCAAGCGCGTTGCTAACAAGCATTTATCAGATCCTGTTCACATCAGTATCTCTACGACTAACTCTACCGTTGAGTCTATTGATCAACGTTTTGTTCAAGTATCTCAACATAACAAACTTGAAGCGTTAGTACGTGTATTAGAAGTTGAAAATACTGAAGGTATTATCATCTTCGTTCGTACTCGTAACAGCTGTGTTGAATTAGCTGAGAAACTAGAAGCTCGTGGCTATGCTTCATCACCATTACACGGTGACATGAACCAACAAGCCCGTGAGCGTGCTGTTGAACAGCTTAAACGTGGCAAGTTAGATATCCTTATTGCTACTGACGTTGCGGCTCGTGGTCTTGACGTTGAGCGTATTGGCCACGTAGTAAACTACGATATCCCATATGATTCAGAAGCTTATGTTCACCGTATTGGCCGTACAGGTCGTGCTGGTCGTACAGGTATGGCAATTCTTTTCGTAACAAATCGCGAAATGCGCATGTTACGTACCATTGAGCGTGCGACTTCAAGCCGTATTTCGCCAATGAAAGTACCTAGCCCTGAAACTGTTGCTGAGCGTCGTTTATCTCGTTTAGGCGAGCAAATCCAAGAAACCATTAATGGCGACTTAGATTTCATGAAGAACGCTGTTGCAGAATTATGTCAACAACTAGAAATCGACACTGATTTACTTGCTGCTGCATTATTACAACAAGTTCAATCTGAGCGTCCTTTACAGCTTCCAGCTATTCAAGAGCGTCAACGTGATTCTCGTGACAGCGGCAGAGATCGTGACAATGGTCGTGAGCGTCCTCGTCGTGATTCACGCGGTGGCCGTCCATTGCCTACAAGCTTTGGTAGCGCAGAAGGCTTAAAAGATAAGCCTGACGTTAAGATGTGTCGTTACGTAATCGAAGTAGGTCGCGACAATGGTGTTGGTGTAGGTAACATTGTTGGCGCTATCGCTAACGAAGCTAACATCGACAGCCAATTCATTGGTCAAATTCAATTATTTGATCAAGTGACTTCAATTGACTTACCAGACGGTATGCCAAAAGATGTGCTGACTCACTTACGTAAAGTACGTGTATGTGGCAAGCCACTTAACATCCGCGAAGCGGGTGATACGCCTTTCCCTGAGCAAAGCGACCGTCCACGTCGTCCACGTAATGACCGCCCTCGTGGTGATCGTCCTCGTGGTGACCGTCCTCGCGGTGATCGCCCTCGTAATGACCGTCCACGTAAGCCACGTGATAGCGAGTAATTGATCACAGTATCAACAATCTGTTGAACTGAAAGCGTATAAAAATGGAGCCTAGGCTCCATTTTTTTATGCCTATTGCTATACTCTGTACTCGTTGATACTTATTGATACAGTTCACTCTTCTATGCTAACAACCGCAAGCAAACTCACGTTTTACTTCCTCTGCTTTTTATCGCTAATTAGCCAGCCTACTTTAGCGAATGAATCTAATAACGATTGGGTCCAATTTACGTTTGAGAATGATGCCTTTGGTTTAATTGATACCAGTGACAACGGTTACAGTAATGGTCTTGATTGGAGCTGGGGAAAAGCGGTCGTAAATGATTATGACGATATAGACTTACCAGGGTGGCTAGAAACCCTTTATGGTTGGAGCTATTTAAATCAGGGTAGCAATAGGCAGTATCAGGTTAGCTACAGCGTCTCTCAGCGGATGTATACGCCTGATGATTTACAAATCGATACCTTAATCGAAGCTGACAGGCCCTACGCTGGCACCCTGCTTTGGCAATCGAACTTACGTAGTTATGCTGATGGCATTGGCGACAATTTAAGCATCACTTTAGGCGTCGTGGGTCCAGCCTCTTTAGCAGAACAAACTCAGAAACAAGTGCATAAAATTATCGATGCTAAAGAGCCCTTAGGTTGGAATAACCAACTCAGTAATGAAGCCGTTTTTCGTATTCAAGCACAGCGACTCTATCAGTGGGCATATACCCATGATACTTCAAGATGCAAAGTCAGCAAGGCAAATAGTGCCAAGATGCTAGGCATAAAATAGAAGTATAGTTATTCTACATCGATATTTTATAACAACGCAGATTGGTGCTATTTGCCTTGCCCTACGGGGCGCAAGCTCGAAAACCACTGCTACGTTGTAACCTTTGAAAAGTGAATAACAATTACCGCAGCTTACGCCTTGCATTGTTATCCGAGCTTGTGCCTGACAAAGCATCTTGAGGTAACATGGGTACATACACCAATTTCAGAGAATCTGGAATTTGATAGTGTCCTACATGGTGATGCTTCTATAGGTAATTTGATGAGCCATGCGGGTGCAGGTTTAACTTTCCGTATTGGTAATATTCTTAATCAGAGCTATGCCTATATCGCGCCAGCAGCTTCAAGAAGTAATAATGGCTATATCGTCAAAAGTGCTGACCGATTGAGTTGGCAATTCTTTGTGACCTTTTATGGCCGCTATGTATTAAATGACATCACCATTGATGGCAACACGTTTAAAGATAGCCATTCTGTAGAGCTGACCCATGAACAAGCCATGCTCAATATGGGATTTATGCTCAACTGGAAAGACTGGGGGCTAGTTTTTTCAACCATTCGAGGCACTGAACAATATAACAATCAACCCAGTACCGCCAACTTTGCAGCTGTCAGCATTAGCTATCGTTTCTAGGGCGTGTTGCTGTTTCAAGGTTATTTGGGCAGCGAATTTTGCTTAGATGCGAGGCGGCAATTCATTCGCCGCGCTTAATCCGTTTTTATCTCAAACAAAAACTCACCAGTAAAGATCAACACGACCTCATCATACTTTGACGACTTTTATTCTTGATGCTTATGCGCACGTTTGTTTTGATATACAGGCCAAATTTGTACCGCAAACACTGAACCAATTATCAATCCGATACCCAATAATGACCAGCCATCAAGAATATCTGCGCTAAACACTTGTGGCCACCAGCCTACTTTCACCACAATCGCATTGGCAACAAAGCTCAACACAGGGGTTAATGCGAGCATCGCACTGACCTGAGCCGTTGGCCAATACTTCATCGCCTGCCCAAAACAGCCATAAGCAATTAAGGTATTTGCCGCGCAAAAGCACACGATAATCCAGTCGTTAGTATTCATCAGCTCGAAATGCTCAAATTGACTAAAAGGAGCCATGAGCGCAATGCCTAAACCATAAATGAATAACAGCACATTATTGGGTGATAGCTTAGTAATTAATGACTTTTGTAGCAGCGCATAACTTGTCCAAGATAAGACTGAAAATTGCACTATTAGCACGCCAAAACCTATCTGACTGGCGTTGCTCGCCGACGTATCTAAGCTTGGGTGGAAAAATAATAACACTCCAAGAGCTAAGGTCGCGAAGCAACTAAGCTGCACAGCAGTTAAGCGTTCTTTAAAGAATAAGGCGCCACCAAATGCCAGATAAAATGGTGCCGTTTGAAAGTTAAGCTGAGCGGTTCCTGGTGACAGATAATCCAGTGAATACACAAAAGATGTGTAATTACACATTAATAAAATACCCGCAGCCGACAATCGTAGCCAATCGCCTTGAGTTAATCCTATAAATTGTCTTAATGCCCCAAACCGCCACTGCAATAACAGCGTCACCACAAACGCCACTAAGAATCGAAACCAAGTTAGTGTAACAGGATCGATAAAACCACCCGATAGCTTTAAGGCTATGGGTAATATCCCCCAAAAAATCACGGCAACAGAAACAAAGATGAATCCTATACGAGTATGGCTCACTAGATTGAAAATCTCGATTTAAATGGCTTTAATTTGGCAACATATTGCCTGATTGTTGCAGACTAATAAACCCATTAAACGTTTAAATATTAGGCTCAGTATTCGCTATACAGGATTAAGAGTTTAGCCACCTGATAAGCATGGAAATCTCACTTAATACAGGTAAAATAGCCGCCATAAAATTGCTATATCCTTTGTCACCAAGGGTAGCCCCTACACCTAACTTCTAAGGAACACTGGTCATGAGTCTTGCTGATTCAGTTCTTGCCATTAATAATGATTTGCCTATCCGTACCGATAAACCGGTACATAGCGGTAAAGTCCGCAGTGTTTATTGGCTCACAGAGGCTGATAGTAGCCGCCTGATCCGCGATAAAGGCTACAATGTCCCAGCTGATACGCCGTTAGCTATCATGGTGATCAGTGACCGCATTTCCGCTTTCGATTGCATTTTCCATGGTGAAGGCAATTTGCAGGGTATTCCAGGAAAAGGCGCGGCGCTAAATGCCATCTCCAATCATTGGTTTAAACTGTTTGCAGAAAATGGTTTAGCTGATAGCCATATCTTAGATATTCCGCATCCATTTGTTTGGATTGTTCAAAAAGCACGTCCAATTAAAGTCGAAGCAATTTGTCGTCAATACATTACTGGTTCAATGTGGCGAGCTTACGCAAAAGGTGAACGTGAGTTTTGCGGCATCACTTTGCCAGAAGGCCTTGAGAAAGATCAAAAATTACCTGAATTACTCATTACTCCTTCGACCAAAGGGATCTTAACCGGTATTCCTGGTGTTCCAGAGCAAGATGACGTTAATATCAGCCGCAGTGATATAGAAGCCAATGTTGAAGCATTTGGTTTCGAGAAAGCCTCGGACATCGACTTATATGAAAAGCTGCTTAAAGAAGGCTTTAAGGTTATTTCCGACGCATTAAGTGGCCACGACCAAATGTTTGTCGATACCAAATTTGAATTTGGCTATGTCGATGACAAAGATGGTAACTCAAAGCTGATATACATGGATGAAGTCGGTACTCCTGACTCTTCACGTATTTGGGATGGCGCAGCCTACCGTGATGGCAAAATTGTTGAAAACTCCAAAGAAGGTTTCCGCCAATTCTTACTCAATCATTTTGACGATGCCGACATCTTATTAAATAAAGACAGAATGCCTGAACGTGAAGCACTAGCCCGTGATAATGACTTACCCCTTGAAGCGATGATGAATGTGTCACGCACTTATACGGGCGTTGCAGAAAAGGTCACAGGCAGCAGCATTAACCTTCCTGAAAACCCGAAAGAAGATATCATTAAAGTCCTACGTGAAAACTACGATTTAATCGTGTAGTACAGCAAGATAATTAAGTGTAAACAAGCATGATAAATTTGAAAAAGGCGCCACAAGGCGCCTTTTTTGTATCCGTTAAACACAGATTATAAATACTTAATCCAAACCTGTTTACTCTGATGTTTATACTGACTAAAACGTTTAGTTGGATAGTAAAGCAACACGGCTAAAACGATTGTTACAACCCACACCCAACCGATGTGGGTAAAGCCATATAATTCGCCATAATTAGGGCCAATAACATTGACGGCAAATCGGTACATAAACAGTAACAAATACAGGTGCACAATATAGAAAAACATCGGTGCAGATCCAAATGTGGATAACACCTTACCGTATTGAGGTTTGACCTTTTCAAGCATGCTTAAGCACAAAAGTGTGCCGCCAATTGTGACCAATAAAAAACCAAGAGATGGAGGATACTTAGTCAGATTAAATATCGACTTTAAGGTCATAATTACACTATCACCTTGCTGCCAATCTAAAGTCTCTCCATAGATATTAAAACCACGTAAAATCGCAAATAACGCAAAACTAACCAGACCTAAACCAATTAAAATCTTATGGCGTTTAACATCATCAAAACTCGCAGCGTAAATTGGTGCAATAACATAACCTAACAAGATAACCCCAATCCAAGGCAGCACTGGATAACTGGCTCGAATACCGACAAAATCACTGGTAAAAATATTACCGCGATCATGCAATATTGCCCAAATGGTATAACCCCACTCACCTGGCGCAAAGCTAATTGGTGTCAGAGCATTGTGTCCAAACACAATCACCAAACCAATGACCCCAAGCCAAAATCTTGGTAAGCCTATAAGTAACGCCAGCGCAAGCATACTGATACCAATTGCCCACATGACTTGTAGCCAAATCATGTCGTAATTTCCCATCCACTGAAACGTAATCACAGTACACTCTAATGCGATGATAAACAGGCCACGCTTGATTAAAAAAGATCTCGCAGAACGCTCTGGGCCAAATTGCGGATGACTATATAACCAGGCGGAGACCCCGGTTAAAAACACAAACGTTGGCGCACAAAAGTGGGCGGCAAAACGACTGATAAACAATCCTGTACTGGTGCTATCAAGTGTCATGGGATCGGTGACTTGCTCATGGAAGAAAAAACGCTCTCTCACATGATCAAGCAACATAATCAACATGACGATGCCACGCATTATATCGATGCTATCAATACGCTTTTTCAACATCTGTGCACTTACTGTTTTCATTAATAAAACTCTCTTACTGACTTTCTAAATACCATTCTGACATCAGAATAAATTAGCTGCAGTTGCACTATAGCAATCACCAACTACAACAGATCTTCCTCAAGTGCCATAGTGAAAATAATACGTCAATATAGTAATGAAATATTTTCAAAATCTTTACAAAACCAACCAACTGTAAATGATAATGATTTTCATTTAACTTATGTTAACTTTTCTATATCATCTGTCTCGAAAAAAATACATCCCAAAACAACACTTTCAATCAGTAAGCATTGTGCTTACACAGCAGTTAAGATGATAAAAACATGAAACTTAGCCCGATTTACTTATCTATATTATGCGCTTTTAGTGTCATACAATACGCCTCTGCAGCGGATCAAGAACCAAAAGAAGACGCCGCTGTTAATGATGACTTAGAAGTAATTGAAGTGACAGGACGTTACATTCAAGGTTACAACGCTCACTCTGCAAGCGGTGCATCTAGATTGGATCTAGCAATTACCGATATTCCTCAATCAGTATCTGTTATTACTGAAGCTCAAATGAAAGACTTTCAGTTAACTGACATCAACTCAGTACTAGATACCGCCACGGGCATTAACGTAGAGCGTATCGAAACAGACCGCACATATTATACTGCTCGTGGTTTTGATGTGACAAACTTTCAAATTGACGGCATCGGTCTACCATTGACCTCAGGTAACAATCACGCCGACGAAGATACCGCTATTTATGACCGAATTGAAGTTATCCGTGGTGCAAATGGCTTAATGACTGGGGTAGGTAATCCTTCAGCTACAGTTAACTTTATTCGCAAGCGCCCAACTGTTGAAGACCAACTCCTTATCTCTGGCACCTATGGCAGTGATAACAATGCCCGTCTCGAACTTGACGGTTCTGTGGCGATAACTGATAAGGTTTCAGCCCGTGCAGTCGCAGTTAAACATCAGCAAGATTCTTACCTCGATCGTTACGAACAAGACAAAAATGTCTTGTATGCCTTCATCGAGGCTGAGCTTACCGATAGCACGACTATCTCGTTAAGTCACAGCTATATAGACAATGACGCTACAGGCAATAACTGGGGAGCTTTACCGCTTTATTATACTGATGGTAGCCCAACCAATTATGACCGTTCGACCAACACCTCTGCTGATTGGTCTAACTGGCAAGTAGAAAAGAATAATACTGTTTTTGAGATAAGCCATTACTTTAATGATGATTGGCGTTTACGCGGAACTTACTCACATAAAGTGACCGATGAAGATACCGAATTATTCTATGTTTATGGCACCCCTGACAAAAATACCGGGTTAGGTTTAACGGGTTATGGCAGTGAATATGACTTGGATGAAACTACTGATTTAGCAGACCTATACGTAGATGGTAATTTTGATCTATTTGGCCGTAACCATCAGTTAGTGGTTGGTATTAACCATGCTGAACTAACATACAAGGATAGCTCGTTATACGACTACACCACAGGTAATGGTTTCCCTGCTATGCCCGACTTAAATGACTGGGATGGCAATACACCTAAACCAACCTTCAATGACGGCCTAACGGGCAGTGACGTACGCACCAAACAACAGGCGGCATACTTTACTGGACGCTTTAACCTATTCGAAGACATGCATGTTATTGCAGGTGGACGTTATAACACTTGGGAAGCGAACGGCGAAGCCTACAGCGTTGACCAAGAAACGGATGCAAGCGAGTTTATTCCTTACCTAGGCATGGTGTATCGCTTTAGACCTGAAATCATTGCTTACGCAAGTTACACCGAAACCTTCCTTGCACAAAAAGAGCTAGATATAAACGATCAGATGCTCGACCCTGTCACCGGTGAAAGCAAAGAAATCGGCATTAAAAGTGAGCTATTTGACGGCAACCTGATTGCCAGTTTGGCCTATTTTGATGTTGAGCAAACCAACTTAGCCACATTAGATCAATCAACAATATTACTGCCACCTGATCAACACCGCTATATCGGTGCTGACGGCATTAACAGTAAAGGTTTCGAAATTGAATTTGCAGGTGAATTGTATACAGGGCTTCAAGCCAGTATTGGTTACACCGACTTTGACATTAAAGGCGATGACGTTGTTGCTGATTACACACCAGAAAAACTGTTAAAACTGGCAGCGACCTATGAGTTCCAAAATATCGAAGGCTTCTTTATCGGTATGAACATGCGCTGGCAAGATGATACTTCTCGTAAGCAAGGCATCGTGGCTGATGGTTTTGACAATGCAGGGCAAGAAATTGTTACCGAGCAAGAAGCCTATGCCATCGTTGATTTAATGGCTAAGTATCAATTTACTGATGATATTCAATTGACAGTAAATGCCAACAATGTGACTGACGAAAAGTACATTACTAGTTTGTACTGGGCTCAAGGCTTTTATGGTGCACCAGCTAATTACAGTGCCACGCTAACCTGGAAGTTATAACCCTATTCAAAGCCTCCTTGCTCATTTAGCAAGGAGGCTTTGCTTATTTAGGATGGACTAAAAGTGTTATTAACCTCTTAGAGTAAATTATGAGAAAAACATTATTCAAATGGCACTCCTACGGAGCGCTTATCGCCATGCTGCCGTTATTGATCATTTCAATAACTGGCAGCATTTTGGTTTTTAAAGTCGAAATAGATAGCTTGCTGCGACCTGCCCATATGGTGGTTGACGCTGAGAGTACAAGCGAGCGTGTCAGCTTAGATACCTTGATGCAAACCACCTTAACGGCTAACCCTGAATACGAATTAGGAGGATGGGAGCTGTTCGATGATAAGCAACGTTCTGACGCCGCCTATGTGATAAAACGCGGCACTGAAGATTGGGGAAAAGTCTATATTAACCAGTATTCTGGTGAACTGTTATCTCAGCCACAAGCCATGGATCACTATATTACTGACTGGTTATTAGAGTTACATTACTCGTTTCTATTGCACGTAAAAGGCGCATGGGTGGGATTTTTTGCTGCGCTACTGATGTTATTTTTAGGCATAAGCGGCATTATTTTATATCGTCGTTTCTGGGCTAAAATATTCACTATGCGCTTTAATGCAGTAAGACGAATTTTATTCAGTGATATCCATAAATTCATTGGCATTTTAAGCTCACCTATTTTACTTATCATGGCATTCACTGGCGGCTACTGGAATATTGCCGGCATATTGCATGAAATCAATGACCATGGTGACGGCGGCCATGTTTATATTACTGCGCCACTCCATAGCCCTGATATTTCGTTTGAGTCGCTCAGGCAGCAAAGCAGCCAAGAGATCCCAACTTATCAGGCGGGCTATTTAGCCATGCCCCATGAACCCGATAGAGATATTTCATTTTATGGTGCCGTCGAGACAAGTAACCCACTAAACAGTGAATACTCGAGTGTAGTTAAATTTGACAAGACCACAGGCGAATTGTTGAGTAAACAAGATATACGCGAAGCGGGTTTTCTGATGGTGTTTTTAGACAGCTTTCGTAAGCTTCACTTTGGCTATTTTGGTGGATTACTCACTAGAATTATCTGGTGTATTGTCGGTTTAATGCCAGTTTTTCTTGGTTTTACTGGCTTATATTTATTCTGGAGTCGCCGCAAACAAAAAACAGCGGCTAAGCGCTCAAGAATTGCCATTGACACTCAATCAGCAACTTAAGATTTGCAGCTAAAAAAAGGAGCCACTAGGCTCCTTTTTTTGTTGGTATTGATAAATCAATCTATTCAATAAAACCAAGCATTCTATTCAATCAAACCAATCTATTCAATAAAATCAAATACAAGTCACGCCTGTTGTTAAGCTATCATGCTCATTAAACAGTAAGCCGTCTACTCTTACGGCCAAACCCTAATGCGGATAACAATAATAAACCTAAAAAGCTTAAACTCGCGCCAGCAGCCTTATCTTTAATCACTGCCACATTAGATGCTTGCGCCTCAGGGTATGACAGCGCGATGAGCACTGGATCGTGATCTGATGAAGAGTAAACATTGTCAGACTTAGCCAGCTCTCCAGTATATTTACTGCTGTATTCAAACAAGCTCGATTCAACGGCATTAATATGCCAATCTTCAATCGCCACTAACCGCGCTGCTAAGCTTAAATTACCTAAGGCGTGGTCTAAGTTGCCCAATTCACCACGATAACTGTACGAGTAAGTCTCAGGGCCATGTGCTTGGGTATTTAAATTAATTAACCCGAACCCTTTATCAATCACCAGCCCTTGGGCTTCATGCTCTAGGCCATTTAAGCGAGTGTGTGATGCAGTACTAATAACGCGTTCACTACGATTGGCATCATAGTCAGTTAACACGGCTAATGGATCTTCTTTGCCATAGGCATTCAAATCGCCGATAACCAGCACATCTCCGTCTAAGTCTATTATCGACTCACCAATCACCTTGGCGGCGGAAACACGAAACGCATTACACTTTCCCTGTAAATCCTCAGGTTCTGAATCTTCATTAAAGCTTAACCAATCTTCTAAACAGCCTGAGCCTTTAGATTTAAAATGGTTAACTACAATAGTCAGTTTTTGATCATTAACCCTAAAACCTTGCATCAAACTGTGACGTTGATATTTTTTATAAGCTGGATTCAACTCTTTTACGCCATCTTTAATACGTGAAACAACGCCCTCTTTCACGTGTTGTTCAGGCGTCGCGATAACCTTTGCTAGGCCATCTAAAGTGACCACAGCAGGTCGATATAATATGCCGACAGCGATGGCATCACTGCCAACCAAACCATTGTTGTCAGTCACTTCGACAAATTGATAAGCAAGCTCAGTAGGCTGCTTGTCATTTAGCGCAGTGACTAAGTTTTGAATTGCACTTAACTCACCAAAACCATTATTTTCAACTTCCATTAAGCCAATAATGTCAGCATTCATTGCCGCCATCGCATTAACCATTTTTGTTCGTTGCAGCAGCATTTCTGACTCTATCTTAGCGCCGCGATTGTGACCCAATGGATTAGCATCACCGCCAAATGGGCTGTTAAAGAAGTTCAGCACGTTAAAACTGGCTACACGTAAATCACCTTGATTCGCTATCGCTGGCGCCGCGCTGCGATCCTGATTGCGCACAAAATCACTGGCACTGATTTCGTTGATTGGCATAAAGCGATATTTGTCGTAACTATAGCCGATGACCCCTTCAATATTGGTCAATGTATCGCCTATGCGAATATAACCATTCTCGGCATTAAAACTTGGAAAGTACGGTACCTTGCCATGGTCAGCTTTATAGTCTGATTCAACCACCAGCTGATTACTGATATTGGCTTTATTTAATGCTATCGCCTCTGCAGATAAAGGCGCATAAACCTGAGTGGCTTTCATTAATGGTGCCTGATGGGATAACACCATATTGTTGCGATACGAGTCATAATCAAGACTGAATGAACGTGTAACTGTCATGTCACTCTCAGCGGTTAACACCACCTTCATGCCTTCAAATCGTTCAAGGGCTTGAGCTAAACTTTGACCCTCTTTTACCTGCAATGGAGTCGCAGCTATCTCGCCAACTTGATTACCGAGTTTATATTTTTGCTGGGGCTCAAGATTGATTTGGGTAAAGCCTGAGTATTCTTGTACTTTACCTGTTACGCAGATTTCCATTCCTGGGACGATTTCAGCTGGCGCAGAAGCGCCCCAATGGACAAAAATACCGTCAGATGTCAAAGGTGAACCATCACCTAGTGGATCTTGAATAAAGAAGCCTTTATATAATCTTTCCGCTCTAGCTGTGACTACACCTTTGGTGGTGACTTCCTTAACGGATTCATTGCTTTGCGCAGTAACAAATGGACTAGTAGAGCCAGTACCTTGGATCTGATAAATCGGGGTGATGTTTTCAGCGTCACACAAAACTTCACTCGCCATTGGCGTTTTAGTTATAGCCGTTTTAGTTATAGCCGCTTTAGTGATAACCGATTTAGCTTGTGCCAACATTGGCATAGCCAGAATGATAGGCAACGACACCGCAGATAATATGCTCACTCTCATTTTACGTTCCAATTTATTATTTTTTATGCTTATTGATGCAATATATTCAACAAGGACTAGATCAAGCACTAGGTGAAAAATTAGGTCGCTAATACATTGAATAATATTACTAAATAGGCTGATTTGATAGATAAAAAGGAGCCGAAGCTCCTTTATCATTATCACTTAATTACTTGCTTGCTAATTGCTAATTGCTCAATAAGTTCGACAATCTGTTAGCAAGCATAAGCAGTTAATATTTTGCAGCCTCATTTTCTTTTGGCATAGTCGCTTCAATAAACTCACGTAAATCTTGATTAGATTGCTTTAAGTCTTCTGAACGCAAGTACATCATATGACCGCTACGGTAGCCTTTAAAGCTTAAACGGTCTTTCATTTTACTGCTTGGGTCAAGTTGCCACATGCTGTATTTGGCATCAAAATAATTGGTTGCACCATCATAATAACCAGCTTGCACCATCACATTTAAGTATGGATTTTGCGCCATTGCCTGACGTAAGTTTTCGCCGGTTTTATTATTGGTACGATCCCAAGGGTGTACATTACCTAACATGTAATACTTGATATCCGTTTTATAATTTAACTCTTCACGCATGTAAGCATTAATCGCTGGGGTAAACGAGTGCAACCATGAGGTTAACTCCGCATTGTAATCAGGGCTGTCACCCACATCTTGCTTATCAATACCCAGGTAACGCGAATCTAAACGACCTACCGTTTGGCCACGCTCTCGAAGTAACGCCTTCCAAAAAAAGCGTGTCGATACATCAAGGTTAGATTTAAGTACTTCATCCACACTCAAGCCTGAAAAATAAGCCACTTTTTCAGCTATTTTCTGCTTGTGATCAGGCGCGATAAAGCCACCCATGGCTAATGCAGGAATATATTCATTAATCGTAAACGCTTCAACTTCTGGGAGAAACTCGGTTAAATCAGCATTTTGTAATTCTGCAGACAAGGCCTTGTGATACCAAGCCGCCGCCGCAAAATACGGTAGGCGATTAGCCGATTTAACAGGCCCTTTACGCTCAATACCTATGTCTGTCGGTGACACTAAAACGACACCGTTAAGATACATCCATTGACGGTCTTGTAACTCTAATGCCAAACCAGAGACACGAGTTGTACCGTAGCTTTCGCCAATAAGGTATTTAGGTGAGCGCCAACGTTCATTGCGACTCACAAACGTATTTAGCCATTCAGCCAAATACTTAATGTCAGCATTCACACCAAAAAACATTTTTTGTTGTTCATCTTTGCTTGGCATCTCGCCATCTTTATTGGGCAGTACTCTTGAGTAACCAGTGTTAACTGGGTTTACGTAAACGATGTCAGCAATATCAAGAATTGAATGAGGGTTCGCTTTTACCCCGTATGGTTGCAACGGATAACCTTCTTCATCAACATTAATCGCACGCGGGCCTGTGTAACCAATATCCATCCATACCGATGCAGAACCTGGCCCACCATTAAATGAAATCAACAAAGGGCGTTTCGCTGTGTTACGCACATTTTCACGCTGGTAATAGGTGTAGTTAAGGGTTGCCACCGCATCGCCATTTTCATTCCATACTGGTTGGGTACCTACCGTGGCGGTATAGGAAAAACTATTACCATTCACTTTCGTTTTATGTTCTGTCACCACGGTTTCATCAACAGCGATTTTACGACTGTGCTCAGCCATAGATGATGAGCGAGTGTTGTTAGTGTCGTCTTCCGCTAAAACTGAGGTTGTCGCCAATAGGGGGGAAAAACAAAGCAGCGTCGCTGCGAGGGTAATAGCCTTCATACCGGTTCTCTTTTTTATTAATCTAGGGTATTTGTGTGCGTCTATTAAATGTCCAAATGTCTCACAGTGCAATCAAAGTGTTATCCTATGGGCAACTTCAACACAACAATTACCTATAACCAACTAATTTTAAAGACTTAATAAAATTAACAATAATCGTAAGCAAACGTACATTCACATTTTATTTTACAGTATCAGCTGAATTAATGACTGCCTAGGAAACCCTTTATGAGCAAGACACTACAATCCTGGCAACAAGCCAATTGGCCGCAAACCGCTCAGCGCTGGACTGCAGCTGAGTTAAGCAAACAAAACATTCGTTTAATCGATGAATTACAAGTTGTTAAAACGTGGGCTTTGGGTCATGTACTCAAGCAATCAACTGACTCAGATGATACTTTCTTTAAGGCCACGGCTTTCTTACCTTTGTTTTCAAATGAAGCCAGTCTATGCGCAAAGTTATTTGAACTGTTTCCTCAATATAGCGCTAGGGTTATCGCATTCGACGCACATCAGCAATGGATGTTAACCGAAAGTTTTGGTGAGGCATTTGTCGATACCGTACCGCTTTGTGACTGGGTTAAACCTTTTACTGAGTTCGCCAATCTACAATTGGCTTCTGTTGACCACATTGAAGAGTTAGAAGCGGCTGGCTGTATTCGTCGTGACATTACCCAATTACCAATACAGCTGCAGCGCATTTTTAATGATAAGGCCATTATTTCTCGCTTACCCCAAGATATTGACCTATCTACTGAACGCCTAAGCCAAGTACTCACTAAGCTCAAACAATCTATCACAGCATTAGCCGCTTATCAGTTGCCTTCTAGCTTGGTTCATAGTGATTTACACATCGAAAATATTGTTCCACGTAATGGCGTAAAAGAACACTTTACCTTCTTTGATTGGAGCGACGGCTGTATTAGTCACCCTTTTATCGATGGCACTTACTTATTTAGAATGGATGACAGTGAGGGGAAGCAACAAATTATTGATGCTTACTTAAATCAATGGTCAAAATATGGCTCCAAAGATGAATTAAAACGAGCATGGCAGCTTGCTGAAAGTATTTGCTATGCACATCAAGCTGTTTCGTATGCTGGAATGCTGCATATTTTGTCAGAGCAACAAACCCCAGATTTAATCCATGCATTTGAAAATGCTTTTAGACGGTTTTTGTTTAAGGTGATGAATTAATAATGATAAAAAACCTAAAAAAAGACCTTGTTTACAAAGAGGTACAATGAAATAACTTTTAGTTATGTTGTTTACAGCAACCACATGTAACAAATCGAATAAAAAAGAATATATTTTGTCAAAAAATCGTATCCAAACCGATCAAGCTGCTCTAGAATTTGGTTAATTTCCATCATTTAAGTGTCGGCACTATGAAGCAAGTTGAATTTCGTAATATTGATAAGCTTTTTATCAAAATGTCTATTAACGATAAGTTCTGGGCTATTTTTGCACTCTTTTTACTGATTATCGGCAGTGTGTCGGTTAACAGTTATTTCAATAGCATTAACCAAATAGAACAACACTCTATGACTGTGCTGACAGAAAAAGTCATCGCGACCGTTAATGCGCTTGAAGCCACAAACCAGTTAGACCAAGCAAGTAGTGCAGGTTTATCTGTGTCTGATTATAATCAACAAAGCCAGCGTAACGACAATAATATCACTGCTGTTGTGCAAGCTAATGGCCAGTATTACTCATTAAACCAATCAGTTTATCAACTTGAAAACGATGCCAAACAAGATGCATTTTATAGCTTGTTACTGTCATTCTTGTGGGTGTTGCCATTTGCATTGGTGATTTATTGGAATGCGACCTTCATTGGGGGTGCGTTGTGGGTACTATGGGATACCACAGCTAAAATTGGCAAAGGCGATTTAACTTCGCGCTTAGGTTTCCATCCTGGTCGCGATGAATTTGGTACTATTGGCTGCGCACTAGACCAAGCAATGGATACATTAACTGAATTGGTTGTTACGGTTAAGCAAAGTGCTGACACTCTACATACAACATCAAGCTCCTTTGCAGATGAAACCCAGCAAAGTGCAGACCAAATCGATCAGCAATACATTTCATTAGATTCAGTTGCAACTGCAATGGAAGAAATGACCGCGTCATCACTTGAAGTATCAAATATTGCTAAAAATACCACTCAGCAAGTTGAGCAAGATTCTGAATACACTAAGCAGAGTTATACTCGGGTGAAACGTGCGATTGAAGAGATTCAGCAGTTATCGACTTACATTGAAAAAACCTCAGATTCTGTTGGTAGCCTGAAAGAGAATGCCACTAAAATTAATGAGGTGATCACCACAATTAATGCCATTTCTGAGCAAACGAATTTACTGGCATTAAATGCGGCAATTGAAGCCGCTCGCGCCGGCGAAATGGGTCGAGGTTTTGCTGTAGTTGCCGATGAGGTGCGTACCCTTGCAAGTCGCACACAATCAGCAACTGTTGAAATCCAATCTATGATTGAGCAGCTGCAATCTGAAACGCAAAATATTGATAGCATTACTCAAGATACTGTTAAGCAAGCGCAAAGCAGTAGCGACTTAATCACTAATATTGGGACTGATGTGAACGCCATTGCTGAGTCATCGCGTTCGATTATGGACATGAGCTTCCATATTTCAACATCGTCTGAAGAGCAAAGCGCTGTGGCTAATGATATTGCTAAAGAGTTGACGGAAATTCGTGTTAAATCAAACACCATCCGCGATCTTGCAAGCCAGTCTTCAAATGGTGTCGTTGAACTATCTGCCGCATCAGCTAATTTGGGCAGAATTTTAAGTAACTACCAAACAGCTTAAAGGGCGCTTTATGTAAATAAGCCCTCTTTACAGATCACTAGAAATGAAAATGCCGATATTCAACATATCGGCATTTGTATTTATGGGGTCTTATGCTTTACATTTTACTGAATAAACATAAGAGTTTTATAGCTGATGTAAGGTGTAGCCAAACTGACTTTCGCTGTCTTTAGTTAATACAAAGCTATAGTTAGTATCACCATCAAACGTGATAAGGTCTGACTGATATAGTAAGGTTTGAGTGCCATTATCAGATTCATACACCACATTGATTTCATAGTCATCTTGAGGCATAACAAGGCTTTCTTGTTCAGTAAAATCAATATCCTCAATCGTGTATTCAGCTGATTCAATGGTTTCCGTGCTATTAACAAAATACACAGTTAAGTCATCATAATCTTCTGATAAGTTCGCCACATCAACATTGTATTCATAAGCTCTTGGGCGCATGTCATGTTCGATCACCATACCTTTGATACTGTCATCTTCTTGGTATAACAGTAAGGTGCGGATATCATCTTGGTTAAAGGTCACTAACACGTTATCCAAGATAACTTCACTGGTATCGGTATTAGTCACTGTTACGCCATAGTCATTAAAACCCGTTTGCTGGAAGTCGCTAACAGTGAATGGCGTAATATCATGCAAATAATGCGACTCTAGCTTACTCACCACATCGACATTTAGCGTGACGTCTTCAAGGCCATTAAATACCCTGAAGTCAGCGGTAGAATCAATATTAGTATAAGTAACTGGCGTCGATGTTGAGTCCACACTGTCTAGCGTGACCTTTAAATCACCCGAGCCAAAACTGTTACGCAACACAAATTTATAAACAGTCTCAGTGGTTAAGCTCATACTTTCTGTGGTGTAAACCACGTTATCAGTCCCCTGATCAGTTAAATAGATAATATATTCATCGGTATCTAACATCAGCTCGGTAGTGTAGCCACGGTATCCGATACTGCCTAACATTGTCGCATCTTGATATTCATCGCTATCTAGCGAAATATAAGCGTCATAGGCCATATCTTCAGACGTAACATTGGCTACCAAGACCTGCATTTTACTGTAATCTTCATCGTCATCATCATTCATATCATCCATATCGCTACGTTCGTAGCTAATGTCTAATAATTCTGGCGATTGATAGTCTCCATATAAAACAAATAAATGATTATCTTCATTACTGAAGCTCATATCCTCACTATAAATCGTGACCGTGTCTTCATTTTCATCTTGACCATATATTTCCATTGCCACGCTACCTGTATCGTAGCCATATCGCGGCATGGAATCTCCAAATTCAATATCACTGTATTCATAATCATCTAACACTAGCGACGTGGCAGTACTGTTCGCTGAGGCATTATAATATTGCACATACGCAACGGAATCTGAGTCATCATCACTATCACCATCAATAGAGTCGCACCCCATCAATGACACACTTCCCAAGCAAACCATCATCAAACTGCACACATTTCTGTTAAACATATCTACTCCGTTAACTGTTTAATTACATTCTCAAGAGATAGGACAAAGCGTGGATGTAATTGACCGTAAAGAAGTGTAAAGATAAGAAAGCCAGCGTAAAGGGGTTAAATATCTGAAAGTGAGATACAAAAAAGCACTGCTGGAGCAGTGCTTAATAAGGTTTATGTTTTTGCTTAAGCAGATTAGCTACCTGCGATTTTCATCTCACTCAGTAAGATACCGCCGGTACGGATTGAAGAACGTAAATCTTGATCCTTAGCAACCGCTTGCACGCCCATAAACATGTCTTTTAAATTACCAGCAATAGTAATCTCTTCCACTGGGTATTGGATTTCACCGTTCTCGACATAAAAGCCTGCTGCACCTCGAGAGTAATCCCCGGTCACCATGTTCACGCCTTGACCCATCACCTCAGTGACAATTAACCCTGTACCCATCTGTTTAATAAGTTCATCAAAGGTTTGCCCAGAGTGACTTAAAGTCCAGTTGTAAATACCACCAGCATGGCCAGTATTAGGTAGAGATAACTTACGTGCAGAATAACTGGTTAATAGATATGTTTCTAATTGGCCACGATCAATGATTTGACGTTGCTGAGTTGCCACGCCTTCACTGTCATAGTTTGCACTTGCAAGTGCGCCAACCATATGCGGGTTTTCTTCAATACTAAACCAATCAGGAAACAGTTGAGTATTGATAGAATCTTGTAAGAAGCTTGATTTACGGTACAAGCTACTGCCGCTAATCGCACCAATCAAGTGACCAATCAGGCCTGTCGCGATTTCAGGCGAAAACAAAACAGGTAAGTTCGATGTTGGGATTTTACGTGCGTTAAGACGGTTTACCGTCTTATTAGCAGCTAATAATCCCACTGACTCTGGCGTCATTAATTCGTTATATTTACGGGCAATAGTGTAATCATAATCGCGTTGCATATTGCCATCAGCTTCTTCACCAATCACCACACAACTTAAACTATAACGCGAGCTGCAATAGCCATTTAAGAAGCCATGGCTGTTACCGTACACTTTAGCAGCGGTATGTGCATTAGCCGTTGCTCCGTCTGAATGTTGCACTCGCTCATCAACCGATAAACTGGCTTCCTCAGCACGAATGGCTAGCTGAGCCAGCTCGTCAGGACTGATATCTTGTGGATGATATAAATCTAGATCGCGAATGGTTTGCGCCATTAGCTCTTTATCCGCTAAGCCGCTAAATGGATCTGATGAGGTATATTTTGCGATGTCATTCGCTGCTTTTACCGCTATAGCAATCGCATCTGGACTTAAATCTGATGTTGATGAGCTGCCTTTACAGCCATCACGGTAGACTGTAATACCTAAAGCACCGTCTTTATTAAACTCAACGGTTTCAACTTCTTTCTCTCGCGTTGAAACCGACAGTCCTTGTTGTTTGCTAATGGCAACTTCAGCAGCACTCGTGCCTAATTTTTTTGCATATTCTAATGCTACAGCAACGGCATCTTTTAACGCCGATAATTCAGTATCAATATTATTGGTAGACACAAACTTACTCTTCAGTTTCCATTGTTGCGCCTAGCATATCAAATTCAAAACTGTATTGATAACCAACAAAACAAGGATTTAGCCCCACAAATAGGGTTAAATAAACTAACCTTTAGTTATCGTGTTGAATTATCACTTAATGAGTGCAAATGTGTTTTAAAGTAAATCGTCTTCTTAACGTATATTCAGTGGCCGCGATAGCCTCTGAAGTGTTATTATTCGATGATATTTATTAGAGGTTATTTACTATGAAAATTGTCGGCGATTCAGATCACTTCCACCAGCCATATGACAATGACGATGATTACGTCAGCAGAACAGAATTCAAGAAAGAAAGCGAAGATGCACAAGAGCTAGGCATGCGCCTTATTGCTTTAAGCAAATCGCAACTAGACAAAATTGGTTTAGATGAATTTTTGTATGATGCTGTCTTAAAAACTAAAAGCATTAAACAGAAAACTGAGGCATACCGACGTCATCTTCAGTACATCGGTAAATTAATGCGCGGTTTTGAGCACGAACCCATTATTACAGCACTAGATAATGTGTTGAATAAAAACAATAATGAAACTGCTCAAGTGCAGATTATTGAAAAACTTCGTGCCCGTTTACTTGAAAATCCAAACGAAGAAGTTGAAACATTACTTGCTCAACATGAAGCATTTGATCGTCAAAAGTTGCGCCAACTTATTCGCCAATCAACTAAAGAGTTAGCCAAAGGCCCTGAATCAAAATCTCATAAAGAATTATTCAAATACTTACGCGCCGGTTTAGCTGAATAAAATTTACTTACAAGGATGTTGCTGATGCTACTAAAAAAAATAATACATGCACTGCCTTTATCAATTGCTTCACTTGGATTACTCGGGTTACTTGCTGGCTGTAATGGCCCGTCTGATGACAACGACAATGGTGGTGGAGAAGATGGAAGTTATAGCATTAGTGTTAGCTACCAAACCGTTGTTAATGGACAATGTGATGCCGATACCGACTCACTGACATTTGATATCAACGAAAGCTTTTGTGCGGTAGCTCAGCTTAAACTGTCCAATAGCAACGTCAGTGGTGCCATTGTCAATTTTACCCCTGACTTTGGTGAAGCCAGTGCTGAGAGTAAGTTAACTGACAGTGATGGCCTCGCTAGTGTATTTATTAGCTCTACGAGCAATGCCGTTGGTGCGGGCACTTTGATGGTATCGTTCAATCCTGATGATGCCGATAGTGTCAGCGCAAGTAAAAATTATCAGTTTGAAGATACCAATACCGTGCCTACACCGGATACCATTTCGGTTACAGCGAGTATCACTCAAGCAGGTCAAACAGTCACCCGCTTTAAAATTGATCAAGCTGTACTGCTGACAGCCAGTGTAATGGATGGTGCTAACCAACCAATCGCAAATCAACTAGTTAGCTTCCAAGCAGGTAATGCCAGTTTATCACCTGATAGCGCACTCACTACAGCTGAAGGCATTGCGAGCATTAGTTATACCGCTTCAAGTAGTGAATTAGGCGCCTATACCTTAGTCACCAGCACTGATTTTAACGATGAAACTATATCTGGTAACAGTGCTTATGAAGTATTAGCGGGTGATGAAGTGATCCCTGAGGGCACTTTAAAGTTTGGTTTTATTGATAACTCAGACCCTGACGCAGATGTGTTTATTGAAGGTAAATTAGGCTCAACCTTAACTGCCGATGCTGAGGGTAATTACATTATTGGTGCAGGTGCGAGTTTTGGGGTTTATGCTGATGTTATTGTCGAAGCAGCTGACGGGACATTCGAGCCATTACAGAGCCCAGTAAGCGTATCATTCACCTCTGATTGTGTAACCAATACTGATGCAGCTATCGACTCACCAGTGGTTACATCTACAGGTACAGCAAGCTCAACTTATCAAGACTTAAGTTGTAGCGGTAATAGCCTCCGAAGTGAGCAAATTGTTGCAACAGCGCTGATTGGCAGTGAATCCTTCAGTGCAACTTTTGATTTTTCATTAGAGCGTCAAACACTCGGAAGTCTTAGCTTTATTTCTGCAGATCCAACTCAAATCCGCATTAAAGGTGCTGGCGGGACTGGCTCTACCGAGACTTCATTAGTGACGTTTTTAATTAGTAGCGCTAATGGTCAACCTGCAGCTCAACAAGCAGTCGAATTCAGTTTAGATACTATTGTTGGCGGCTTAAGCTTCTCAAATGGCAATACCACTAGCCAAGCAACCAGTAATTCTGATGGTTTAGTCTCTGTAACGGTTCAATCGGGTACTATTCCGACGCCTGTGCGTGTATTAGCATCAGCCACAGATACAGATTCAGGCGATACCATTACCACTCAGTCTGAACAACTCACTGTTAACACAGGTCTGCCTCAACAGCTTGGATTTAGTATCTCTCCTTCGTTATTTAACCCTGAAGCGGGCAACAACAATGGTGAAGAGGTCACAATGACCGTGTTTGCTTCTGACAGTTTCGGCAACCCAGCTCCTGACGACACCACAGTGAACTTTACTGCTGAAGGTGGACAAATACAGCCTTCTTGTTCAACAGTTAATGGTAGTTGCTCTGTCTTATGGACATCAACTGACCCGCGCCCAACCGATCACCGTGTAACAGTATTAGCCTATGCGCTGGGTCATGAAACCTTCTTTGATACCAATGGTAATAACATTTTTGATGATGCTGATGGCGGCGTAATCACAGATGCTTGTTTAGATGGAGTAGGAAATGCCATTGCCTGTACAGGTAATGGTATGGACCGAGAGACCTACCATCAAGGCGGTTTCAGTGACTTAGGTGATGCCTTCAGAGATGATGATGAATCTGGGTTTCGCCGTGATGGTGAACCTTATTTCAATACTACAGGTGATACTTACAACGCCCATTGCGATGTCATTGACTGTGTGAACCCATTTAGTGGTGATGGCATGTTCAATGGCCCACAATGTGAAGGTAGTTTATGTGGCGAAGACCAAGCAAACAAAACTTACATTCGCGCCGCAACGGTATTAACCATGTCAGGCTCGGGCGCTACAATCATCACCACTGATGTTGATAGTAATCCGATCAGCGATTTAACTTTAACACCAGAAGCCATGAGCACTATTTTTGTTGAATTATATGATAGTGCCAAGCAAGTCTTGCCAGCAGGAACGACACTAACCGTTACAGCAACCAATGGCGCAATCGACTTCAATGGTTATACCGTACCAAATAAAACCTGCTACAGCTTTACCGATGCAAGCCTTGAATGTAATGAAGTGGCGACTCGATTTACCTACACCGCATCTGATGAAGTTGGCCAAGACACGATAACCTTAACCACAACCACACCTGCGGGATTAAAAACTGAAGTATTTTTCAGTGTGACAGTTGAATAAGCTTATTCATAAAAGGCTAAGTTAGTCGTCAAGTCGTTAAAATTAAAAGCTGAAATATTGTACAAAAGCCTGCTCATGCGGGCTTTTTTATTGACTGAATTCAGCGCCCCACATGTGCACCAGAAAAGTGCAGACGCTCAATCATAAAGCGAATTGCCATTCACTAACATACTAAACCATTGAATTTTATCGCTTCAGTATTGGCTTAGCTTTTGCTTATATATTTTTTTAGTTAATTGAGAACACCATGTTACCTTTACATACCTCACTTCGAGGTTTGCGCTGTTTTTGTGTAGCCGCAGAGTGCCTAAGCTTTAAAGAAACTGCCCATCGACTTTTTCTCACCCCTTCAGCGGTGAGTCACCAAATCAAACAATTAGAAGAAAATTTACAACTTTCATTATTTAAGCGTCAAACTCGCTCAATAACCCTCACAGATGATGGCAGTCGTTTCTATCAACAAGTCGCGCCATTAATGGTGCAATTATCAGAAACAGTCAACCAATTCAATCAACAAAAAAGTATGCAAGAAGTAAGCATTTCGATGCCTGAATTTTTTGCCAGTGAGCTGTTTGTGCCACAACTCGTCGGTTGGTCAACAGAGTATCCACATATCAACTTAAAGCTAGAAACCGTAAAAACTCGCTCTGCACAAACCGCCCAAACAGATCTATCCATTGTGTTATCCGGCACTCGACATAACAGTGAACATTCATACCAACTCTTTCCACTTAACTATGTTCCTGCTTGTAACCCCATTTTATATGCCCACATTAAAGATAAGGGACTGGACGCTTTATCAGAAACACCATTAATCGTTCACCAAGCAAGACCCCACTCTTGGGAGCAATGGGCTGAAGCTGCTGGAATACATAACTTTAAAGCCAAACAAATAATCCAGTTAGACAGTATGTTCAGCGTTGCACGAGCCGCAGAACAAGGCTTAGGCATTGCCCTTATTCCCCTACCGATCAGTCAAAAGTGGTTTGATAATAAAAGCTTAGTTGCTTTATTTCCCCAAACACTCAACAGCCGAGATAACTATCACCTCATTCATCACGGCAACAGCCAGCCTAATGTAGACGTTCAACAGTTAATTGACTGGATTGTCGCGCGATTTAATTTTCAAAATAAGCCGCTATAGAACCCTAAGTCGTGTTGTTCATTTTTACTGCGTTATCGGCTTTTATGTAGCATGGCTATACCACAAAGCCTCAGCCTTATCTAAATGAACAACAACTCGCTGCAAAACAACTTTGATAGTTCAATACGCCCTAAATATCGATAAGTGAAAAAAACTCACTTATCGATCCAATTATTCTCGTTTGTCAGTTATCACAGTTTTGCCTAAATTAGCGATGTAGCAACCGCTACTACCTATAAAGGAGTATTAAAATGAAACATTCTAAACTGACCTCAATGATCGCTGCTAGTCTATTAATTGCTTGTTCAGGAAGTGTTTTTGCTGCAGCAGTAGAAACAACAAGTTACAAAATGGTGTTAATTGAAAACATGCCAGGTGTGGACGCCATTCAAGCGGGTGATCTTGTTGAAGGCATCGCATTAACCAAATCAGCTAAACGCTCTGCAATCGATACTTATACACGCAACCTCAATTTATGCGTTGGTTACACCAAAATGTCTAAGTATGAAATTGCTGAAGAAGCCTGTACTGAAGCAGTAAAAATGGCTGTTAATGCAGACAAGCTACCATCGATGCAAATGCGCGCATACGCCTACAATAACCGTGGTGTGATGAAAGTATTAGCCAATGACAATACAGGTGCCTTAGAAGACTTTAAAAAGGCTGCTAAAGCCACTCATGAGCCAATCTACAAGCAAAACTTACTTCGCCTAGAAGCTGAACTTAACAACGCTGAAACGGGAACTTTATAATTTGGAAGACGATCAACAGCGACAGCAAAGCTTAATAAAGCTAATTAATAATACTGAGAAACCAATAGACATTGCGCTTAAGCCAATGTCTATTTTTTTATGGATTTGAAAGGATGTGCTCTACGCCAAATCACTCGGTAGTCTGCGCTTGACACCTATGTAAGCCAGCAATAAAAACAAAGCAAATAATACCCACATTTGCAGCCATTGCGGCAACACAGTCACCCAGTCCGCCCCCATTTGATTTAATTCTAACATTCCTAAAATGGCGGGTACTGCCGGGATAACTTGTGATAATTGCACTAACACATCTGGGATTAATGCTAATGGCCAAACAAAACCTGACACAAACAATATTGGCATTGAAACTAACAGCAGCACTTGGGTCGGTAGCTCACGCTTAACAAACAAACTGCTTAAGGCGATACCACAAGCTGCAGTCGACAATAAAAATGGCAACATGAACAAACTGACTTGGGCTAATGTCGCCTGCACACTGACATCATACCAATAGAAACAATAGCCTAGATAAAAGCTTGAAAACAGCACATAGATAAGACTAAATACCGTTAATCGAGCACCAATTAAGGCTGAAGGGGAAACCTTATTCCAGTAGCCTTTTTTACGCCATTGCCCTGCCCCTAAAATCCCCGTACCGATCAATAAGGTTTGATGCAGAATAAGTAAAAATAACCCAGGCACTACATAGGGTGTGTAGCCTAAACTGGGATTAAATGCTGGAACACTATTAATATTGACTGAATTTAAGCTTTGCTCAGCTTGGATAGGGTTTTGGCCTCGAGCCAATAAACCCACCATTTGAATTTGCTTACCCGCATCCATGCCGGCGCTAATGAGACCTTCTGCAATAGCTGAGTAAATCAAAAAGTAGCTCGCATCACCGCCGTAACTTAAGGTGGCACCTTTACCGAGTAATAGGTTGCGTCTGAAACCTTCAGGGATCACCAATAAACCGTGAGCTTTAGATTCTGAAATCCATTGTTCTGCTTCATGAATACTGCCAAGTTGCGCCACAATGTTAATTTTAGGGCTTGCATCGGCGTGCCTGAGTAATTGCCTGCTTAACGATGAATTGTCATGATCAACCACCACAACCATCTGCTCTGTTGGCACCTGATTTAGATAAGGTAAGGGATATAAAACAGAATAAAATAACACCCCACCAAACATGGTAACGACTATCGCTTTATCAGCTAATATGGCCTTAAACTCGGCAAGTAATAATTGTAGCCAACTCATAAGCTAGCCCCTTTGTTATTACCTACAACAACTGATTCATCAAGTGACTGAATTTGACTTTGTTGATTCGATAATTGCTTGCTACTGATCATTCGCTCAAGCGCCCAGGCCAGAACCAACACAATCAAAAAGTACCCATAGGATAAGAATTGCTGCAATACTTGCGGTGTCTGTGCCCCATAGCTAATCACGCTTATATGAGAATCAATATAGTGGCTAGAAGGCATAATCAACCGCCACCACTGAGCTAATTGTGGCATATCATTAACAGGGAATGTCACCCCCATAAAGGCAAATGCTGGCGCAAACAGTGCAGTACAAAAGCTAACACTGCGGGCAGGCTCACGCATTAATAAGAACACCAAAATGACTAATGTCCAAAGCGCGAGAAGCATCATCACTAAAGCCATCACTAAAAGGCTTAAGGAGCCCGCAAAAGGTAGGTTCAGATAACCATATAACCATGCAAGAATGAAACAACCATGAAGCACCATAATCGGCGTGTAGAAAAGGACCTTACAAACGACTTGTTGCCAGAAATCACTAGGCAATAAATAACTATCACCTTTGTTGATTAGCGTACTATTTAACGCATTTACAAACGTCATCATCGCAATCAGTTGTAATAGTGCAATCAACACCGGTGGCACTAAAAAGCCCACATAATTGTTGTTACGGTTAAATAACGCTGTTGTTTGACTGGTGACAGGGCTTAAGTTGACGGCCACAGAAGCTCGATTAACTCCGCTAAGGAGTTGATTCATGCCTGCAACTTCCATTAATCCAGCCCCTAGACTCATTTGAAGCTGGCTAGATAATAACTTACCCACCAATAAAAATTGGCTGTTATAACGAATATCAACGGTAGGACTACCACTGGTTAGCAATGACTTTTTAAACTGATGAGGAAACAAAACCAGCGCATAAACTTCAGCTTGCTTCATTGCAGCTTCTGCATCCGCTAATTGCGCATAAGCAATAGGTTTAATAACCGAGTTGGCTGATAAATTGCGAGTTAACATACGGGTTAATTGGCTATTGTCCTGATCGACCACAGCCACAGGAAGTTGCCTTGGCAAACCTGCACTAAACAGCCACCATAAACACAAAATACTGATAAGCGGAATGTAAGTCACCAAGGCAAGTTGCCAAGGCGAGTGCCATAAACGATTAAGTTCCTGTTTTAGTAAAGCCCACATTTTTGCACCTTAACCTCTAACGACACTTTAACCTCTAACTAAAAATGCTAATCAACACTCAATAGCACTGACATACCGACTCTTAAATCAGCAATTGGACGATTCGGACGCAGCTCCACCTCAAAGGTGCGCATATCAAAATCGTGGCCACTTTCAGTGGAGCGCCAAGTGGCAAAACTGCCCATGACGCTAATATGTGAAATGGTAAATTCTTCAGTCACATTTAACGCAGGGATCGTTAATGCCACTGTTTGACCTTGCTTAAAATCAGCTAATTGGTCTTCACGCAGTTGCATTACCGCCCACGCATCAGAAATATCAATCAGGCTAACAACAGGAAAGCCGCTTGGTGCTAACTCACCCGCTTGCAATAACACTTCACTGACCTCAGCCACCTTAGGAGAGCGCATTTGGCTATCAGCTAAAATAGCACTGACTTCTTTAACTGCGCCCTCTGCCATACGTGCATTACCCGCAGCTGCAGCTTTCGTTTCAACTCGAGCACCTTCATCAGCCATTTGATACATAGCTAATGCAGCTTGCTCAGTATATTGCGCCGCTTTCCATTGGGTGAATGCTTCATCTCGCTTTTGTCTGGCGACCACGCCTTCATCAAACAAGTTTTCCACTCTTTGATAGGTTGTGGCCATTAAGTCTGTTGCCGCTTTCGCTTTTAACCATTGCTCTTTAGATGCTGTAACTTGTTGCTGACGCGCGCCATTATCTGCTTCTTGTTGCATGGCTTTAGCAGCATCTCGTCCGCCCTCTGCTTGCATCAGTTTTGCATCTAACTCAGGGCTGTTAATCGCAAACAATAAATCCCCAACTGCCACTTTATCGCCACGTCGAACCATGACTTGCTCAACTCGTCCTGGCACCTTAGATGAAATGTTGTATTCTCGCGCTTCAATTTGCCCTTGTAATACCCTTTCTTTTGGCTCAAATGCTAGTTTTAGTCCGTAAGCTAATGTGCCTAGCAGAAAAATAATTGCGATAACGGCAATAACTCGATTAGCCCGCATGTTGCTGCTCCTGTAATTGGGTTCGACCAATGAACTCATCTAATTGGCCACTGATAGCCATTAATCTTGCGTAAGCCTGTACATAACGATATTGCGCCCCTAATTGCTGAGTTTTTACCGCGCTGAGTTTAAGCTCTGCATCGACTCGATCAATTGAGGTGGATAGGCCTTGATTAAAGGCTAACTCTCGCAAACGCAGGTTTTCTGTTGCCAACGCCAAAGATGTATTTAACGCTTTCACTTCTTCATCGGCTTGTTGTAATTGGCGATAACTTTGATCAACCAATAAGCTTAAATCCTGTTGTGTTTGAGCTTTTGTATACTTAGCTTGTAACAATGCACTTTGTGCTGCTTCCACTTTGCCACTGCGGCCATCACGACTAAACAGTGGTACATTGACGCCAACACCTACCATCCAATCTGGTTCAATCTGTGAAAACAGGCTGTCATCTTCATACAAGGTATAGTTACCGTATAAAAACACAGTCGGGTGATAACGCCCCTTCTCTAGCTGAATGAGGCCACTCGCTTGCGCTTCTTTGGCTTCAAGTAGTTTCAGCGCAGGATGTTGAGTTAACGTTAGCTGACTTAAACGCGGCAACGAGGGAGATTGAGGCAAACTGAACAATCCTGAAGTGGGATTAGCATCGGTGAGCTGCAGCATTCGCGATAATGCAATTTGCGCCATTTCGTGTTGGCGTTTTGAGCTACCTAAATTTACTTTGGCATTTTCTAGTGCCACCTGAGCATTCAATCGCTCAACTTTGGCAATCTGACCTTCACGCTCTAGTTTTTGTGCATGAGATTCGTGTTCAGCAAGGGAATCAACTAATTGCTGATTGGTATTTACTAAGGTTTGCGTCACCGCTACGGCAAAATAGCGATCCACTAACTGAGTGAAAAGATCTCGCGTTGTTAATGAGTATTGATGCTTTTTCTCTTCGACATGGGCGGCATGAATACCTTGAGCAGCTGTAATTTTACCACCGGTATAAATCGGCCACATCGCTTGTAAGCTAGCGCGAAAAATATCTTGTTCAGTAAACGGCGTGACGAACATTGAACCAGGGATCGCCGCTAATGCTTCACCTAATGCCGGTGGTAAACCCGAAGGATCAATCGCAGCTAGAGGGTTAAGATCACGCAAATCAAGTTCGATTGGCTTTTCTAAACGGGTATAACTACCTGCAAGATTAAGTGAAGGCAGATTCATATCTTCGCCAGCACGCTCTTCAGCTTCAGCACGACTGACTTCTTGAGATTGGGCTTTGAGTTGGTCGCTGACAGTTAATAATTGCTGCCACGCGCTATTGAAGGCAATAGGTTCTGCTACAACAGGATGGGAAAGCGCACATAACGCAAGCAATGACGGCAATGCAGTTCGTCTTTTACTTGAATCAAACATACTCGAACAGAAAACAGCTAAATGCCTCATTAACTTCACCCTTTAAGTAGAGTAATTACTCTATTGATGGAGAATTATAACTAGTTTTACTTTTCACTACTACAGCAATGCTTTACCTATGTCACATAAATAAAAAAGGTGTCACCTAGACACCTTAGCAATTCACTTAAGCTGTACCGCCTACGGTTAAGCTGTCTAGTTTTAAGGTTGGCTGACCGACCCCAACAGGAACACTTTGGCCATCTTTACCGCACACACCAACACCTTGATCAAGTGCTAAGTCATTACCCACCATCGAGATTTGACTCATTGCTTCTGGACCATTGCCAATTAAGGTCGCGCCTTTAATCGCGTCGGTCACTTCGCCGTTTTCAATTAAGTAGGCTTCAGAAGCTGAGAATACAAACTTACCAGAAGTGATATCAACTTGGCCGCCACCAAAGTTTGGTGCATAAATGCCTTTTTTAACAGATTTAATCATCTCTTCTGGCGTAGAATCGCCAGCTTCCATATAAGTATTGGTCATACGTGGCATTGGTAAATGAGCATAAGATTCACGACGACCATTGCCAGTTGTCGCTTCGCCCATCAAGCGCGCATTTAGCTTATCTTGCATGTAACCTTTCAAAATTCCATTCTCAATCAAAGTGGTTTTTTGTGTCGGCACACCTTCATCATCAATGCTAAGCGAACCACGGCGATCTGCAATGGTGCCATCATCAACCACTGTCACCAGTTCTGACGCCACTTTTTGGCCCACTTTACCACTAAAGGCACTGCTGCCCTTACGATTAAAGTCACCTTCTAAACCATGACCTACCGCTTCATGCAATAATACACCTGGCCAGCCATTCCCTAATACAACCGGCATTTCGCCAGCTGGCGCATCAATGGCATTCACGTTCACTTGTGCTTGGCGCACTGCTTCACGTGCAAACTGAAAACAAACAGGTAATCCTGCGTCATCATTGACCATAAATACACTGTAATCATGACGACCACCGCCACCAGCACTGCCGCGTTCACGTTTGCCATTATCTTCTAAAATGACACTACAATTAAAGCGCACTAACGGACGAATATCTGCAGCTAATGTGCCGTCACTCGCCGCCACTAAAATCTCTTCATGAACGCCAGATAAACTCACTACAACTTGAATAATGCGGCTATCAAGGCTGCGAATATAAGCATCGGTTTCTTTTAACAACTTAATTTTTGGCGCTTCTTCCATCGCAGCAATTGGGTCGGCGCTATCATATAAACTATGAGTGGTATGACGCTTGAAGGCATGTACTTTATGCTCTTGACCCGCGAGTGCGATGCCTCTGGCAGCTTCTGCAGCAGACTGCAATGCAGCTGGGGTAATTTCATCGGCATAAGCAAAACCGGTTTTCTCACCCGTAATCGCCCTAACGCCCACACCGCGTTCAATATGAAAGCTGCCTTCTTTAATAATGCCATCTTCAAGGGCCCATGTTTCATGGCGGCTACCTTGAAAGTACAAGTCTGAAAAATCAATATTATGTTGGTGAATAATGTTTAGGTAATCCTGAAGACCATCTAACGTTAATCCATCTTGTAATAAACTTTGTTCTACTTGAGCTAGAAATGGCATTAATTCTCTCTTTAAGCCTAGCGGCTTCTAAAATGATGCTAATCAATCGCAATATCAGCTGCGATTCTCGATAATTTGTTGTTTCTTATTAAAGCAATTTATCATTACTTTGACGGCGCTGCTTTATATTCTAATGGTGCTTATTAGGCTTTTACTTCATACAAGCTCAGTAGGTATAAACCCAGTTAACATACTCATGGGATGAGTCATTACAATTAACTTATGAGCGATGGCACTTTAAAGCGGTTATGCTGCATCACTGGAATTTGCTGCCTGATTTTTTCAAGCGACTCCAGCGATACCTGATGCTGAACCCAGCCAAGGCCTGTTTTACGTTCGGCGAGTACTTCCCCCCAAGGATCAACAATCATGCTTTGTCCCCAGGTTTCTCGGCTACCTTGATTATGCTGCCCCCATTGATCTGCTGCCAATAAAAAACATTGGCTTTCAATGGCTCTAGCCTTTACTAACGTTTGCCAATGCGCTTCACCCGTCACTTTAGTGAAAGCCGAAGGAAGTGCAATAAAATCAGCGCCAGCAAGCCGTAACGCGCGAAACAGCTCAGGAAAGCGAATATCATAACAAATGGCTAATCCGACATTGCCAAATGGTGTCTTTACCACCGTTATACGTTCACCAGGGCAAAACGTATCACTTTCTCTATAGGATTGGGTGTTATCAGCCACGTCAACATCGAACAAGTGCAATTTATCATAGCTACCTAAGGTATCACCCGCATCATCAAATAGATAACTACGGCTAAAGACTCTGCCATCTCCCGCTAAAATCGGGATAGTACCTGCCACCATATAAACTTGATGTTGCTTAGCCAAATCCGCTAGTGCGTTTTTAAGATGACTGGTCTCATCATCTCCTGCGACATCGAGTTGCTGTTTCTCATGGCCACCAAACAACAAACTGCACTCAGGTAACACGACTAATTGCGTTTCACCTTGATGGCGAGGAAGGCATTTAAGCTGCGAGTCTATATATGCCAGATTGGCTGTGACGTCTCGACTGCTTTGGCATTGTAATAAGCTGATTTGCATCTGAGCCTCTCTGGCTGATATTGAGCTTTCTGATACTATCTCGGTAACTTGCAAAAGAGATTACATTCGCGTCTTCAATCGTCGCATTAAACGCTAAATCAGAAGTTGATTCATCAAGCATTGGCTTGGCGTCAGATACAGCTTCTGGTTCAGGTTCGAGTTCAGGTTTAACGCTTACTTCTGTAGTAGGAATTTCATCGCTACTCACACCATTGTTCAAACTTTTGTTCGCATTATCGCTTTTACTAACGTTTATGCCACCGTTTGAATCAAGCGGCGTTTCACCTACAGGGACGTCTTTTTTCGGCAAGATTGACTCAGGAATTTCAATTTCTTTACTTTTGCGCTCTAGTTCTTCTAGTTGAGGATCTGTCATCGTGCCGCCTAAACGGAAACGAATTTCTGAAATAACCTCAATCACAGGCTCCAACACTTTAGTTAAGGCAAACGCACCCAAACCTAATGTCCATGCACTGGTACTCAGCAGTACCACTGTCGGCACACTGGATGCAAGCTGCGGAATAAAGCGAATATCATAATTCAAACTTTGGCTGGTTAAGTCAGTATAGCCACGCACTTTCATGTTGCCTGCTATCGCGTCCATTTCTGTATCAGTAGTTTTAACCACGCCATTATCGATATTCAGTGAACCACCAAACGAATCAAAATAAAGCCCTTTACCGAATACATCAGAGAAATCTAACGACAGCTTTCTCACCAAGGAATCTAAACTAAACAAAGAGAAAATACGGGCGCCTTTATCACTGATTTCAGAAAGGTAACCCTTACCCATATCAAATCTTAATTTACCGTTCAAAGTTTCTAAAGAAAATGCATAAGGTGCCCCTTGCCATGAAAACTCTCCAACCATATTCACAGGCGCATCTTTCAAACCTGGGTTGATACCCAGTGCATCAGATAGAGCATCAAATTTACTCGCTTCAACATTCACATCAAATGTAGTTAGGCTTTTACCGTCAGCAAATGTCCAATCCCCAGAAGCCAGCATACTGACTATGGGACGGGTTAAGGTTAAGGTTTGAAAACGATAACCATCTTCATAAGGGATACCTTGTAAAACGAGGTGGCCCAGTTGCGCTTGATATAACTTAAAGTCATCAACATCGACAGCCAAGGGAGGCAAGTTTTCCAACAAATTACCGGGGGTAAATTCCGCTTCTTCTGCAGACTTAACCTTTGGAGATAAATGCAGCTTACTGGCGACAATTTTAAGTCCTTGTTCGCGCCAGCTTGGATAAAAATCAACATGACCATCAAGCTGTTCAGACTGAATATCAAAACGCCAAACATGTGTTAACGGCTTGGCTGAAAAGCTCAATTGATTAAAATTCTGACTTAAGATATTTAATGAGCCTATTTGGGCATCGATTAAAATCAAAGGTGGGAAAAAACTCGACTTCGGTGCTGCTGTTGAGACTTCATTTAACAGTGGCTCTGAAGACTGTAGAGCTGGAATCGATATGTCAGCAAGAGTCACCTCATTGGTATTCGCCAAAGCTGCAGTTGTTAACTCTGTATTCAAGTCAGGCTCAACCTGTAAGTCAGTACCTTCAATTGCTTTATTAGCGGGGGCGTCAGCTGTTGCCATTAATACTTGCGTCGGAGTGATTGATTCTGTGTGAACGATCGTGTCAGCTGTTGCTAACGCATTCGCAGCAAGCGAGCTTTCAGGCAAGGCATCGATAGTTGAATTCGCTTTATCAGTAAACTTGCTGATGATAGGAAGCCACTGAGTCAACTCAGTTTCAGGCAAATCAATTTGAATATGGCCTTGGTCTTTAGCGAGTTTGTCACCTAATTTAAAGTGCCGCCCTAACAGTAAATCATAGTGAGCGAGAGCACCGCCATTACCTTCATTAAAGCCTCCCCAAAACTCAGCATCTTTACCTAGTTTTATCCCTAAAGATGATTGTTTATTATCACCGACTAGCTCTGCACGGAGGACTTTGGTTTGATCTGCATCCTTATAAAATGGCGCAGGAAGTGACAATGACGTACCAACGAGATCTGAATTGACTTGAACCTGAAGGCGGTAACCCGTTGGGTCAAATATCATGGTAACAGCACCATCCCAAGCCATATTGCCTGAGTAGTATTCGCTTAACGGGTTATCAATATAGCTCGGTAACGTATCAAGATCCCATTGACCAGCCAAGTCTATAGTTAATGCCAGATCCCCAGTGTTGGTTGGCTCTGTGGCAAAATCAAATGTCAGCGGCTGCTCAAATAAATTGGCATTTATCGCTAAACCATTCACCTCAGCATTATTGAATTCAACATTACCTGTGACTTTTTCAAGTTGTAGTCCTGGTGTCGTAACGTATACGCTGTTGCCATTAAACTTAATGATGCCTTTATTATCTGCTTTTCCACCTTCGTAAAGCGGAATGGTTAAATCTAATTCACTGACAATATCACCCGAGATTTGCACCACATTTAATGTAGGGCTAATTGAGGTTTTTAACGGTGAATTATCAATAACAGCTTTGGCTGCATCGGCATCAGCGCCAACGTTAGCTTCTACTCTCAATGTCGTTTCTTTACCCATATGTGGGATATAGATATGGGCGCCATCAGCCGGGACATCGAGTAAGTTGCCTTTATTGACCACAAGATCCATCGCTGCATTTTCAAATAAAGCATATAAACTCAAATCGTCGACAGCTGGCCAAGTCGGCTGAAACGAAAAAGCACCATCATTGAGATTAAAGCCCGCTTGAAAAATGCCCGAGTTATCTTGATAAGGAAATTGGTTCAGTTGACCATGCCACACAATTTTCGCATCAGGGATCTCCCCTTTTAATAAAGAGGCATTTAAGTAATCAACTAGATTGTCACTCATTGTGTGCAGCGGGAAATATAGACCAGCATTATCTACGTCAGCAATTGCCACATTAGCACTTAATGCCAAGTGCGCAGCATTATGCATATCTAATTGCATCGAGGCAGCAATGTCTATATCTGGGTTATGAAAATGCACATTAGGCAAGGTTAACCGAGAATTATTGACACTGTACTGAACTTGAAAGGCCTCGCCTATTAACGCAAGTGGCGCTTCAAAACCATCTTGAAAGTCTAATCGATAATCTTGCTGAGGAAACTCAGCATTTAACAAACCATTGGCCCAAGACAGATTAAAGTCAATCGCGCTGCTTCCAGGGATATTATTTGAAGCTAGCCACTGTAGTTGTTTAACCTCTGTTTTTAATAACAGAGGTTTACCTGGCTCTTTTAATAGCTGCAAAGGCCCAATAAGCCCTTTAGGTGAGAGTGCACGCCATTTTGCGACTCCTTTCTCGCCCATTTTAGGGATAAGAGGTAACAGCGGGGTTAATACTTCAGGCGCAATTTCGTTAATGCTAACAGAGAGGTCACTGTAATTCGTTTTTAGGGACAATTTAAGCTCTGGCCACGACTCACCATTAGTTGAAAAATCTAAGTCATGACTGCTCACTTGCCAGCCCGTTTCATTTGGCTGCCATTTTAACGCTCCACCATTAATGGCAAACCTTTGTTGCTCGCCAGCAGTATTCCACTGTAACCAGCTGGGTTCAAACATCAATAAACCTGTATTAATCGTTCGATATTCAATACCTAACCAAGCTTCAAGATTCACTACCCCTTCAAATTCAATATTGTCCAGTTTAAGCAACGGCTCATGTTGCCTAGACGCCCACTCACCTAAATCTAACGATTCTGCTGATAAGTAAATCTGTCCAACCAGTTCATCAGGGTTATAGCCATCACCATTTAAATCCACTCTTAATGCCAGTCGCTCACTTGCTGATGCTTCTGAGTCAAGGTGCATAAAGCCTTTACCTTGATGTAAGTCTGTTCCGTTATGCCAGATAAAATTGCTGATATAAATCGGTCTAAAATCATGATTATGGCTTAATAGCTGAAGGGTGCCGTCGCTGATGGAGAAATACTCGAGCTGTTCTAATAACAGTGCATATAACCAATCTATATTGGTATTGCTCACTGGCTTTTCGCTATCTGTAGACAACTCATCAACATTAAGTGCCACATGTATGCCATCAAACTTTACGGTTTCAATTTTAGGTGACAAAGTCAGCAAGGTTTGCCAGAAATCGAGTTTAAAGTGGACTTTGTTAGCGATGATCGTTACCGGCAAAGCTTGCTGGGGAGGAACAACTAAATTATTTACCGTTAATGCTGGCCCAAACGCTTGCCATTCAGCTGACAGTTTGCCGACTTGCACTTCCACTTGATATTGGTCGCGCAAATAATTGATCACTTCATAACGAGCTTCGGGTAGTTGGGGTAATAAACCACGGATGAGACTGACCGCTAGCGCAAATAGTACAAGTACTACGGCTACAATTTGGAACAAAAAACGACACACTGTTACGGTTTTACTTTTGGGCACTACACCATCACCACATCATACTTATTTTGAGTATATAAAGTTTCGTTTTGAAGGCGGATTTGCTTACCAATATAAACTTCTAGCTCAGCCAATAAGTGGCCTTCCTCATTACTTAAACTCTTGTAAACTGCAGGGGAGCAATATAATAAAAACTCATCAGCTGCATATGCTCGGTTTAAACGAATAATTTCTCTAAAAATCTCATATGAAACGGTTTCTACCGTTTTCATCGAACCCGTGCCATTACAAGCTGGGCACTCACCGCACACCACATGCTCAAGACTTTCACGTGTGCGCTTTCGGGTCATTTCAACTAAACCTAACCCAGAAAAGCCACTCACACTGGTTTTAACTCTGTCCATCGCTAAGGCCGCTGTTAAGCTGTCCAATACGCGTTTCTTGTGTTCTTCATTCATCATATCGATAAAGTCGATAATGATTATACCGCCCAAATTACGCAATCTTAATTGTCTTGCTATTGCTTGGGTGGCTTCTAAATTAGTATTAAATATTGTTTCAGCTAGATTTCGATGACCGACAAATGCACCAGTATTAATATCAACTGTGGTCATGGCTTCTGTCTGATCAATAATTAAATAACCACCCGACTTAAGTTCAACCTTTCGCCCTAATGCACGTTGAATTTCATTCTCAACATCATAGAGTTCAAAAATCGGTGATGGCCCAGCATAGTGCTCAATTTTGGCCGCTATTTCTGGCATAAACTCTTGCGCAAAACCTTCAATTTCAGCGAAGGTTCGGCGTGAGTCCACTTGGATATTGTCCAGCTCCGTGCCAACAAAATCACGAATAATTCGCACTTGAAGCGCTAAATCTTGATACAACAAGGTCGCACCTTTGCGCTTACGACGCTCACTGACCTTAGCCCAAACTCGACGTAAAAAAGCGGCATCCTGTGCCAGTTCATCATCACCTACGCCTTCGGCAGCAGTTCTGATAATAAAACCGCCATCTTCATCGACATAAGGCTCAGTGATCTTCTTTAAACGGCTGCGTTCTGACTCTTCTTCAATGCGTTGCGACACACCAACATGGCTTGAGCCGGGCATAAAGACTAAATAACGCGAAGGTAAGGTAATATCAGTTGTGAGGCGAGCACCTTTCGTTCCAAGCGGATCTTTAACCACTTGCACCATGATATCTTGACCTTGGCGAACCAATTCTGCGATATCACGAACAACAAAGTTGCCCTTTTCAACATCAGCTACACACTCGGTATGCGGCACAATGTCAGAGGCGTGTAAGAATGCGGCTTTTTCTAGGCCGATATCCACAAAGGCAGCTTGCATGCCAGGTAGCACACGACTGATTTTTCCTTTATAGATATTGCCCACAAGGCCACGTTTCATGCGGCGCTCGATATGCACTTCTTGTAACACGCCGTGCTCAACAAGTGCGACCCTTGCCTCAGTTGGCGTGACGTTAATCAGTAATTCAGAGCCTTTTTTACGCTGTGCTTTTGTTTGCATAAGCCACCTGTTTAACGCCCTGCTGCAAGGATGATGCATTACTCACGCGTATATTTTTTGATAGTCAGCGCAGTAAAATTCACATGTTTGCGAACGAAAAGTTAAGTTAATTCAATTTGATTCATTTCATGTAGTAATTCGCGCGTCTCAACAAGAGGTAAACCGACTACCGCTGAATAACTACCCTTTATCGACTTTACAAAGCAACCACCTAAACCTTGGATACCGTAAGCTCCCGCTTTATCCATTGGCTCTTGTGTGTCGATATAGTCATTAATTGTATCTAGTGTCAGATGACAAAATGTCACTTCCGTTTGGCACAGTCTAGTGAGCGTAGTCTTACCATTGGTCACCGCTACTGCCGTCATCACCTGATGTGTTTTCCCTGATAAATCAGAAAGTATGCGCTGCGCATCTTGCTTATCTACTGGTTTACCTAATATCTGCTCACCTAATACCACAATAGTATCTGAGCCAAGCACCTTATGGTTTTCGCCATCAGGACATAAAGCTAAGCCTGTTTGGGCTTTTTCTTTAGCTAATCTAACAACGAAGTCCGCAGCAGGTTCGCCTGAAATATGCGACTCATTAATATCTGGTGCAACCTGGTCAAATGAAAAATGCTTTTCAGTGAATCCAACTTGAGCAAATAGCTCTTTACGTCTTGGAGAAGTGGAAGCGAGCACCCAACCCATATCTAACGGACCTTATAACTACGGCGAATATTTCTAAGCACCCAGAACACCCACCACCACATAAAAATACTCGAGATAGCAGGTAAAAACATCGCCCAATCGAAGGCAACACCATTAACAACAAATTCAACCCAGTAAATAATAAAGTGATAAAGACATATAAAAATGGCTACTAAAATAGACTGCTGCCAACGGGTAAAGTTTCGCAGTCGCTGTGATTGCATCACAATCACATAAATCACAATCGAAAATGCCAAGGAACGTATACCTAAGGTCGCCCCTAGCAAGACATCCAATAATACGCCTAAGAACCAAGCGGTTAAGATGCTATAACGATGCGGTAAGGCCATCGCCCAGTAAATCATTACCATTAGCAACCAATCTGGTCGCCAAGCTTCGACGATTTTAGGCAGTGGCATGATTTGAAACATCATCCCAATAAAAATTGTCACTAATACGACAAAGCGGCCATTGGCAATATGTGCACTCATTGACTGCCCTCGTCTTGTGTTTCTGGTTCCACGCTTGGATTATCAATCGTTGATATTTCTGAATGGATTGAACTAGGCAGATCATCTAAATTGTCGTCAGGCCAAATCAGCAACACGTAGCGAATTCGATCTAATGCAGCTAACGGCTGAGCTGAAATCACAGAATAACTTTGCCCAGCATCACGGGAGATTTTCATCACTCGCGCGACAGGGTAGCCTTCAGGGAAGCGTTGACCTAAACCAGAAGTCACCAATAAATCACCGACTACGATGTCTGTACTTTTGGCCACATGACGCAGTTCAATTTCATCAATATCACCAGTGCCTTGAGCCATCGCGCGGACATCATTTCGAGTGATTCGAACAGGTATGCCATGCGTCGGATCGGTTACCAATAATACCCGACTCGTTAACTCACTCACTTCAACCACTTGGCCAACAACACCTTGGGCATCTACGACTGATTGCCCGACAAAAACACCGGTACGTGCACCATGGTTCAGTACCACATAATGACGAAACGGATCACTGGCTACTTCCATGACTTCGGCAACCACTTTACGAGCATCCATGTGGACAGGAGAACCCAGTAAAGCTCTTAAACGTACATTTTCTTGTCGTAAATGTTCGAAACGTTGTAATCGTTCTGACATCATTAGTTGTTGTCGTAATAGTTCTTTATTTTGTTGAGCCAACATATTGCGCGTTGCAATGGAGTCTGCTGACCAATCCAATAATAAACCTGGCACGTTGGCTAAATACTGTAAGGGACTTAATACTGAGGAAATGGACTGACGAATAGGATCGAGGCGATCATTAGCGATAAGTAATACCACCGACAAAAAAATTGCCAGTGTTAATCTGAATTGTTGCGATATGCCACGAACAAAAATGGGTTTCATAATTTGTAGGCGGTGACACTCTTAATAATATCATCAGAGTCTACACCGCCATTGTTTCGCTCTTTAGTTCTCTTCAGAGAATAAGTCGCCACCATGCATGTCGATCATCTCAAGTGCTTTACCACCGCCTCGAGCAACACATGTCAATGGATCATCGGCAACCATCACTGGAATGCCTGTTTCTTGCATTAATAAACGGTCTAAATCACGAAGTAATGCACCACCGCCAGTTAACACCATGCCGCGCTCAGAAATATCTGAAGCAAGTTCTGGAGGAGACTGCTCAAGTGCAACCATCACTGCACTAACAATGCCTGATAATGGCTCTTGCAGCGCTTCAAGTATTTCATTGCTGTTAAGTGTGAAACTTCTTGGCACACCTTCAGCAAGGTTACGGCCGCGAACTTCAATTTCAAGCACTTCGTCACCAGGATAAGCAGTACCGATCGTATGTTTAATACGTTCTGCAGTTGCTTCACCAATCAGGCTTCCGTAGTTACGGCGTACATAGTTAATGATGGCATCATCAAATTTATCACCACCAATCCGCACCGATGAAGAATACACCACACCATTTAACGAGATAATAGCAACTTCAGTGGTACCACCACCGATATCAACAACCATAGAACCCGTTGCTTCTGACACAGGTAAACCTGCACCAATCGCTGCCGCCATTGGCTCTTCAATTAAGTATACTTCGCGTGCACCTGCGCCCATGGCAGATTCACGAATTGCACGACGTTCTACTTGCGTTGCACCTACTGGAACACAAACTAAAACCCGTGGGCTTGGACGGAAAAAGCTATTATTATGCACTTGCTTAATGAAGTGCTGCAGCATTTTTTCAGTCACATAGAAGTCAGCAATCACACCATCTTTCATTGGGCGGATAGCTTGAATGTTTCCAGGAGTACGACCAAGCATTTGCTTTGCGTCTGTCCCTACAGCAGCCACTGATTTTTGTCCGCTGCTGCCACGCTCGCCACGAATGGCTACGACAGATGGTTCGTTAAGCACGATACCTTCGTCACGAACGTAAATTAATGTATTTGCCGTACCTAAATCGATCGATAGGTCGTTTGAAAAAACTCCACGCAGCTTTTTGAACATGTGTCTAGCCTGTATTCTGTAACGTCAGAAGAAAGAAAAATCAGGTAACTTTATCAATGCAGCTCAGTTTCCACAAGACCGAACAGGTTAACAATCGCTAATCTCGGTGTTTTTTTTGCTTTATTAGCAAATTAAATCATAAGTGCATAAAAACAACAAAATAACGAGTAAAAAAACAACAGTATTTAATACTGTGTCTCCGTCAAAAAATCGTTCAAGCATATATTTTGACGATACAAAACCCAATAGGCTGCATATAATCCTTTTGGTCCACCATTATGTAACTTGTTTATCGTTTTTCACGCCAATAAATAATTCGGTCATGGCCACGATAACGCCCAAAGTACGCACTCGCCCTTGGATCATACAAAGTTGTCGACGAAGCGTTTTCCCAATTCCAATACCACTGTAGCCACTCAGGCACAATCAAAGGAGCGGTTACTTGACCGCGATAATCAGCAGCTGAACCTGTAATAATCGCATTCCACAGTAAGGTAAATTCGCCGTTAGAAAAACTGCCAGTTTGCCCAGTTCGATCGATTAATTGACCCGTTGTTAAACTGGGTTCAAATTTGTATCCCAACGACAGATCATCGACTTGACTGGCTAACGCAGGGGTTACGACTGAACAACTATCATCAGTATTGGTCACCCAAGCCAGTCCATTCCAGTATTCTGCTCTGGTTGGCATTTGTAGCGTGTCGTTTTCAGCGCCATACGTGTTGTCCATCACCACACGGCCATGACGAAAACGTTGATTTGATAGTAATTTTGCATCGCAATTACTGCCACAAGTGCCAGAGGTCGCAGCATTCATATCAGGATCTGAAACAAAGCTGTTATCACCATCGTTATCAACAACAATCAGCCCAATATCAAAGTCTTCAAAAGGCCCATCTTGGCTAGGTGCAGTGGTTCGACTTAAGCTAGCCATATAACTACTCTCTACAGTTGCAACACCCGCAACCCATGAACTTGCAGAGACGGGTAAAGCGCTCATTCGGTTACGTTTGTCGTCACCATCATCCGAATTTTCACCCACTAAAATACCGGTCGCGTATGCAAAAGCATCTTGGTAATTCTTAGTCACCTCACTGCCAATATTAAATGCAGTTATATTCATCGCCATCGAAAATGGCTGACCCATATAATTGAAAACCCCACATGCGGGAAGGACACTCACACTGCTAACAACAAATCGGTCAGGGATAAAGCGGCCTATATTGCCAGAACTTGCTTGCGGAATATCATAAAAGGTAGAACCTAAATATTCACTGGGTGCTTTCACAGTAAATTCAAATACACCCACCTCACTAACTGACTGAGTGATGGTGTTTTGGTTATTAATAGCAGCCACATGGTCGTAGTTACCTAAGCCAAGAGTGCCTGTTTCTCCAGGATTTGGTGCCACAAGATTACTGCCTAATACAATACCTGCATGAACATAATTTGGCGTGGTTAAATTGTCACAATAATCAGTGTCGCTATCAGACTCCCAAGCCATTGCTTGAACCGATAAATCAAAGTCTTCTCCGGCTTTTTTATACACATCGCAACTACTGTTTCCGCTTGCACAGCTGGCATTAGTATCGACAGGGTTTACACATAAACCAACAGGAAAACTGACAAATGGATCCGCGCCAACCATCACTAAGCCATCTTCCTCGCCTGTGCCATCGTATTGCGCATTTAACTGTATTGCGCCAGCATCGGGATAATTCACTTCAAACTCAGCGATACCACTGGCATCAAATTGAAGCGCTATAGGAGTTCGAGCGCCAATACTCGTGCCGATATCTGTTGCAGCGCCTGTTCCAGTTACCGATACACTTGAAGCTGAAATAACCGAACTCGGATTGACGTAGTCACTCCAAAAACCAACACTTTTAGTCACATTTTCAAACTGCGGCGTACACTCCAACGTCTCGGTATCTTTTTTTACGGCTGAAATACTAATAGCACCACTGGGTTTATTCGCTAACTTGTCAGGTACAGTAAAAATAAAACCGCTATCAGCAAAGTTAAAGGTACATTGCTCAGCCGTTGGTGTTGAACCAGCAACACTACATTTAGTGCTACTAAAAGGCTTAGCGCCTGGTGTTGAGCCTGTGACATCAACCGTTACTGAGCCAGCGGTATTATTTCTGAGTGATAAATTAGTGCTACCGCCACTAAAACTGACTACGTTGCCACCAACCCAACCACCACCTGTAGCGATGGTTGCAGGGCTCAAGGTCGCAGTAACAAAGTCAGGCACGGTTTGAGTACAATCTGCGTTAGCACAAGCAGTTAGAGTCATTGGCTCAGCATTACAAGTTAACGCAGAACCGGTATGAGTAAATTCAAAATGATCAATGACAACCCCCACTGGGCTTGAGTCAAGTGCACAAAACTCTATATCATCAATTTCATGCACATTGGTTGAGCCACCAGTTGAACCTGTTATTGACAAGATAAAGTCATCAGGCACTGCAGCTTGTGATGCGAAAGATAAAATATCAAACTGGGGAACGATTTCGACAAAGCCGCTGCCAGTATCACGAGAGACTGACACTAACGACTGCCCTGACACACGTGAGTCAATGACGATTCTATAACGATGATTGTCATTCTCATTGTTATCAACAGGTGGAGTTAAGCAGTCGCCAGTAGTATTAGTGGTGCCGTTATTACACGTTCCGCGCAGATATGGGTAGCCTGACGTGCCACTGCCCGAGCCACGTATCGAAACGCTTTGCTGGCGGCGTCCAATATTATTATCGCCCCCTTCTGCCGAAAAATTACCATATTCGTCAATACCAATGCCTAACCAGCCACCAGCAAACCCATCAATGCTTGGTTTATAGCCATAACCTAACGGTCCCCCTGCAGCACCTGGTTGTGGTGTTATTGATGCATCAGAAAACACCATTGCAATACCGTCAGCACCGTTGCCATCATAAGCAGAATGGTCGAACTCAATTTCAATTAAATTATCAGCAGCTGGGAATAAACGTTGGTAAGTCGTTGAAGTTGCTTGGTTGCCAGCTGCTTGAGTTAGACGAAGTTTATTACTCACGATTGAAGGAGTAAAACTGCCGCTCGAGCTCGCAGCCACCCAATCGCTCCCTAAAGAAGTACGATTAAAGTCATCAGTAAAACATTGCGAAACCGGTTCTGTTCTTTCTAGCGCAAAGAAACTGTAGTTTTCCCAGATATGTCTACGATCGTTATCTCGATAGGTATCTTCATCCACAACCATACTGACTAGATCGTTCGTCAACTGACAACGCCTTAACCAACCACCATCACCACCACGGCGATTAGTTTTACCAGCAACTAAAATTGGTACGTCAGTAAAACCCGTTAATGGGGTGGTGACGCTACATTGATATTCCACATCTCTAATTCCAGTGGTATTGAAAAAAGTTTGTGAATTTCCAAAGTGATAGTTGAGGTCCTCACCGTTTAATATCAAGGCGCCTGAACCAGAAGCAACGGTCATATAAGCGATGGTCTCATTATGTAAATTACCATTACTTAGACCTGCAGGCTGACACTCCGCACTGTTATTCCTCACTTCCGAAGTATCCATTGCTAACTCAATGCCAGTATTATTAAACTGGGAAGTGCTGGTTAACCAGCAATCATTATTACTTGTTTGCATTTGGTTCAGTAAAACATCTTGCGATGCGTCCATTGTCACGCTGATATAATTATTATTCGCCCCAATAAGCGCTAAATCATATTCGACCGAACCTGCGATAAGTTGCGTTCCATTTGATAGGTCATGTGTTCCAGGAGTCACAGCAACCCAATGCACTTCGGGCATATCGACGCTAGAAACTATATTCCCTGGTGGTTCTTGCCTTGCCCATGTAAAACCTGTTTCACTGATATTTGATAAAAATGCACTTTGAGGACCATCAGTGGTGAGTGAATTCGTTTCAGAAATTGTCGACATGATAAACACCAGCGGTGTTACACCCGTAGGAAAGGCATCATCAAAAGTCACAGAAGTCGAAGTTGCTTTGCCATATTGGATGTGGAATGGTGCTGCCGAAGAGCTACAGCTGGGCACGACCGAAATTTGATCTGCTGTATCATCAAATGTCACACTTGAGCTTCCTCCCATACTTATGTTTGAAGCGGTGATCGCCCCTGTGAGAGCTGCACTTCCCGCAATATCTGCATTTCCTTCTGCAACGACATAAGCCTCTAAGCTTGAACTCCCTTGCATTGAAAAGTTGCCATAACTGTAAAACAAAAGTTGTTCAGGGTTATTGTTCAACCCCCAATTAGTATGGCTGTAATCATTCTTAATAAAAAAACTGACCGCCCCAGAAGCTGGTAAGGTTATGTTAACGCCATCTCCTAAACTTAAAGATTCTACCCAATACTGGCCGGGAGAAAAAATTATGTTACCTGAGTTACCCGTTAGCGACTTTATTTTATAAAACCCTTCAGTATTAGAGGAAATGAACTCAATCGTACGATCCCCTCCATTACCAATAGTAATATTTTGGTACTCTCCCTCATCCACTTGAATAGTTTTATTATCCCATTCAGGAGGGCCAATATTTTCTGTACTTGATGACTCACATTGTGCAAAATCCAATCGATTTAATGGCAGTGTGGCGACGTAATTACCAGCCTTACAATCCTTAGCATTACCATTGGCAGGAACACATAGTTTTGCAGCCGCATCCCCCCCCTGAATATAATTATGAGTAGGTAGTTGACCATTAGTCGGTGCATTAATAATAAACGAGGTATTGGTGCGCATTTCTCCTAGAGAGTCTATGTTATTGACTCCTTCCAAGAAGGTATCGCTCCAATCTGCTCTGACACTATTGCTCAGTAATATCAACAGACACATTAATGAAGTAAAGAATCTAGTCTCCACGTGCTTCTACCTCCACTTGGCGATTGACTCGTAAACAATTGGTCGAAGCTGCATTTCCAGCACAATCTCCAGTTTCACACACTGCATTACTGCTTATTTGATACTGAGTAACTCCATCTACAGTAATAGGGTTACAGGTCACAGCGACAGTACAACCATGAAAACCTACTGAACTAGGTGGAGTCCAAGTGGAAGTCGCACTACAAACACCCACAGCACCTGACAGCGGAAATAATTTAGCCAACTCAGCATCTGCAGCGCTATTGGCACTAAAAAGCGCTCGAGCTCCCCACACTTCAACATTGACTGACTCATCACCATCTTCCAGCATTCGAATTAAGGTACCCGCGAGTAAAAACATCACAATCAGCACAAATACGGCAATCACCAGCGCACTACCTTGTTGCTTACGCAGCCTAGTATTCATGTGACCGTCTTTTAGTGATAAGTAATTAAGGTACATTGGTCACCTGCACTTGATGCTGATACTTGAAGGTTTCACCATTAACACTAAAGCGAGGCTCAAGGTGCACAATTGAGTTGGTCATTAAGTTTTGTTCTGTCACTTTAATTGCAGGTTCTGTAAGTAAACTATTAGTAATATTTTCAGCCATTAACACACCAGTACCCATATTCGATGGCACTGGCTGGCTTATTATGTAGCCATAATTTGAATAACGATACAAACTCACTTCAGATGAGCCTACTGGGCTTTCAAAACAATAACTAATCGGTTGATTAGCAAAGTAAATCCGCTTAATGGGGGACTGTTCAGCAAACTGAACTGAATTAGCAAATGTCAGGGTTATTCTATCCGCTGCTGAAGTGGCACTTTGCACCTCAAAGCGCTTATTTCTTGATGCTTGATAAATATCATTAACACCGCCAATACTTTCATTAGCAAGAGGATATACAATCGCAAACATGCCATTGTTAACAGTAATATTATTATCAACAATGGTGCCAGTACTCGAAGCAGAATCAGGATAAATAGGTAGTTCAAGATAACTACTACTGGCTTCTATTGGAAGCATCTCAATGCATTGAAAGGTGCCAGTGCTAGCTGTTCGGAGTCGGACACTGTTTGGCACAGAATGTCGAATGTCACGGGTCATTCGCTCTACAGCAAAGCGGCTTTGGCCTAGAACTTGATCAACAGAACTAGATTCAACAAAAATACGTGTACCAAATATAACAAAACTGCTTACACCTACTATCAGAATGCCAAGAATGATAATCACAGTGACCATTTCAACTAACGTAAAGCCAGCTTGTTGCAAACCTCTTTTACTTTTCATTAATAGTTACTCCTTACCGCTTGGTAAGTAATAACTTCCCCTGAAGGTGTTGTTACATATATGGTGATAAGCTTTTGCGCTTGGCCATTTAGGTAAGCGACTGTGACTGTCATGCCATAGTTAATATAAACATCAGCGTAGGTTTGAGTGGAATCAAGCATCAGATCTGTAATATTTAATTGGTGATAATCATCTACATCATTAAAATCATTTCGGCCTTCGCCATCAACTCCAAAATCACCTTCATCTGTACAATTCGCCCCGGGATTTAATGGTGAAGTAGAGTTACAAGCAGGGATACCACCATTAGCATTAGTATTTTCATCATAACGTTTGCCCCAAATTTCATTCATGACCGAATGCGCTAATTCAGCAGAGCGAACTCGAGATAATGTCTCAACAGCTCTATCAGCTTGAGGTAATAACATTGACGTAAGCATCACTATTGCAATGCTTAATACCAGCATGCCAATCACAAGTTCGATTAAGGTAAAACCACCCTGTGAGTTTTTAATCACGCTGTGTTGAAGAGATTTTACTAATAGGTTTCTTGAGGAAGATAAATTATAAAGCATGCACATACCCCTCAGACTCCATCGCAATATTGAGCGCTTCATCTGCTTTTACGACAAAGCACGCCCCATTGCAGCCAAGGTTAGCTCGACCTAGATTGTCAAAATCCATAGTAAAATCAGTATTACCATTACTTGCTAGCTCAATGGTTGCCCCACTACTAAAATCTTGTTTCACTTCAGTTCGAATAAGCTGTGCATCAATACAACCTGCAAAGACGTTATTAATATTATGTTGATAAGTGCTGAGTTGGTAACCATCTGAAAAAACACTAATACGATAACAACGGTCACTGTTATTTAATGCTTTTATTTGAACTTGTCTAAGCTCACTGATAAATTCATTTCGAAGAGCATGGGCACTATAGCTTGATTCAGGTAATAATTTAGGCAAAACAAACACAGCGATAATCCCTACTATTAAAATAGTAGTGACTAACTCAATGAGTGAAAACCCCAATGTATTTTTTAAACCCCGAGTTTGAAACATTCGAATGGTCAGTGCCTTTAGTAACATTTCTCTATATACAGTATGGCAAAATATAACACAAACGTCTTGATATCCTTTATTAAAAATACAATCGTATATACATAAAGGAAGTTTGTATTTTTCTGGTTACTTTTTAAATACAGATAATAAAAAAGGCCTGCAAGCAGACCTTTAAACTAGCTAAAAACTAATTAGCATTCAGAAGCAGTTGGCATTAATAAAGCATCACCATCTTCATCTTTAGCTCCACTAGTGAATATAGGTAAAGCACCTTCAGATTGAGATTCTGTATAAATGATATTACATCCAGCAGGAGCTCCTACTTGCTGAATAGATACTGCTCCGCTACTTTCCGTAATTGTCCAATCATCACTAGAAATATCAACAGCATTGATGATGTCTGTAACGGTTCCTGCAGTATAACCATAAACAACATTCAAATCAGTTCCTGTTCCTATATCGACAGTCGCCTTACCATCTGTATCACCTTTTTCTACACCAGCTAAAGCTGATTTTGAATATACTAAGCTGTTTGCACTTTGAATTGCCGCTTTTACACCTTGCAATGTAGAAACACGGGCATCACCTTGTAAATTGATGAATTTAGGTGCAGCTGTTACCGCTAAAATACCTAAAATGATAATAACCACAACTAACTCAATTAACGTAAAACCTTGCTGTTTTTGCATTTGAAAACCTTCATTAAAATAGAACAACTACAGCCCGTATGAAACAAAATATATTGTTCACGAGCTTATTCCTTTATCACAACAATTTTATCACCATTCAATATTAGCTGCGTGTTACCCAAAGCACATAAAAGCTTTTAAAACTGATATTTAGCCACAAAAAAGCCCGCATTATGCGGGCTTTTGTAGATAGCTAATAATTAACAGTTGTCGGTATCAGTTACAGATACATAAGTTGGAATCGTCGTTGGAGTTGCTTCTGTATAAGTGAAAATACACGTATCGGGCGCACCTCTTTGATATATAACAGCACTGCCAGCTGCTGGAGCAGTTCCTGCAGTCTCTGTAATAATCCAATCATTAGTTCCAGTATCCACTGCAGCAATATCGTCAAATGACACCTCTAATGCTTTCTCTAGTTCAGCTTTAGTCGCTTTCAGGTATCCATATTGTGTTGCAACAGTTACACCTGTACTGATGATTACGCTACCAGTAGCTTCTTTCTCTTCACCGGCTAACGCAGCTTTTGAATAAACTAAAGTGTTGCCACCTTGAAGTGCCCCTTTCATCCCGGCTAAAGCAGAGACACGAGCATCACCTTGTAGATTAATAAATTTAGGCGCTGCAGTAACAGCTAAAATACCTAAAATAATAATCACGACAACTAGTTCAATTAGTGTAAAACCTTGTTGCTGTTTCATAAAAGCTCCTATTAACAACCGTTATCGGTTACTACATAAGTAGGTACCGTATTTGCGTCAGCCGCTTGAGTATAAACTAGTTTGCAGGCAGAAGTTCCAACCACTTCGGTTGGTGAACCATTTTGGGTAATCGTCAAGGTAGGAGGAGTAGCAACCACAATCCACTCAGCATCTGCTGTGCCAAAGTCGGCATCAATGGCGTTATTAAATTCATCCATATCAGCTTGAAGGTAGCCAAAATTTGTCACAGCAAGTTCTTCTGCACCTATATCAACACCTTCGCTAGCAGCCCAATCAGCTATTGCTTTTTTCTCATGACCATCAATCGCCGCTCTAGCAAAAACTAAACCATTTGCGCCTTGAATAGCACCTTTGACACCTTGAAGTGATGATTGGCGCGCATCAGCCTGTAAGTTAATAAATTTTGGCGCTGCAGTAACAGCTAAAATACCTAAAATGATGATAACCACGACTAATTCAATTAGTGTAAAACCTTGTTGTTTTTGCATAAAACTGACCCTTTATTAAAATCAAAATTTGTGAATTTTGTACATCTATTATTTGTTTAAAAGTCCACTCAACATTCCATATATTGTGGTTATTCTAAGTCTATTCTCTAACAATATTTCTAACGATATTTGAGCATTAATTTGCTAATCATACTTGTTACTAAATACTAATCGTTACTGAAACTAAGTACTTGTCCTGTGCCTGGGTTGTATGTCACTCCTTTAGCACCACTCGTCGTTAAATCTGGGGCTGGAGATGGTACACCGGTAGTCTGATCTAACGTAAGTGAAGCTACTTGGTGATAGACACACAAATCTACAGCCGTCACTAATGTGCCGTCGATTGTAGTTGTTTCGCCACCAACACCTTCTAACATTCTGACGGTATAACGTTGATCGCGGGCATCCTCATTAAACAATACATTTCTGGGTGCGCTTTGTAGTACATTATCAAATACCTGCTGACACGATTGATTTGTCATCGAAGTCGCATCTGTATTTGATGTACCTGTTGGAAAGCCAAAACGCGTATCTAACGAAACAACAGTACCATCTAAAATTACCGACGTATTACGACGACCATCCACTTCCCATTGTGCTCTAACGAACCCAACAGCCGTAGCAAGTCCACCTGCAACGCCATCAACACTGGCATTTTGCGCATCTTCAGTGACATTCAAAAAGCGTGGAATCGCTGTCGCAGCTAATAAACCAAGGATCACGATAACAATCACTAATTCGATTAACGAAAAGCCTTGCTGTTTTAATTTCATAATAAGTTACCTATTTTACGCCTTACATTTGTCAGACCGTAATTACAGTCGTAAGACCATTGTTACCTAGCTAAAGCTATCCTATAAATAAATTTTAGCACCATTTATACATTTAAACATTTGTATTAGTTAAATATTAGCTCTTGCTATCAATAAAAATCACTCTTCCTGATATACCTTGATAGCTAATACTGCCACTTTGCTCTGTCGAAAAACGACAAATTTCTGTCTCATTTTGATATGAAACCGCAGCTTTTAAATCATGCAAATCACTTGCCATTAACTGTTGCCATAACTCTTTGCAGCCTTTCGAAGATGGCTCATTAAGTTGCGGCCAGCCTTGCTTTGACATCTTTATAATATTTGAACTGGTGCCAAGGCTATCTGTTTCAAGCTGTTTATTGCCTGAACCAACTGTAATATCCTCCCAGTTCAGCTTGAGCGAATCAGGTCTTCCCTGATTGAGCCATTGACTCTTTACCATTGCTAGCACATACAACATACGGCTATGCTCTAGCTCTAAACTTTTAGTGCCAATACTGTCCACACTAGAAAAATGCTTAGTGCTAATCACAGCCATTACCACCAAGACTAATGTCAGCGTAATAATACGTGCATACGTCTTCAGTAGATCGTTTTCTGACTTCTGTTGTTTTCGCATTATGCAATCAACTCAGATTTGTTAATTGCTAACTGCAATGTGGACAACAGCTTACTTTCAAAGTTCAGCATGCTCGTTACCCTTTAACCACATTGAGCATATCCCACATTGGCAAGTAAATCCCCAAGGCTAGAATGAGCACAATACAAGCCACAAATCCGATTAAAATAGGCTCTAGTTTGGCGGTTAAATTTTTAAGGTCGTAATCCACTTCGCCTTCATAGAAATCTGCTGCATCATTAAGTAATTGATCGATCTGGCCTGTCTCTTCACCCACTGCCACCATTTGCAGCACTAATGGAGTAAACAGACCGCTTTGGTTTGACACCCTAAGCATTGACTCACCCGACTCTATTCCTCGCCTCATCGCGACAATCCGATCATGCATATAACTATTATCCACGGCATCTGCAACTAGACTTAACGCTTGAGTCATGGGTACACCTGCACCCAACATCATCGAAAAACTGCGGCAATAACGTGAGAGTGTCGAGCGTTCTATAATCGAACCCACTGCTGGGATATGTAGCTTCCACTTATCCCATTGACGTTCACCCTTTTCGGTATGATGCCAATATCGTATGCCAACAATTGCTCCTACGAGTGCGACTAGCATGACATGCCAATAATTGACAAATAAGCTCGATGTCGTCATTAACAATTTAGTTGCCCATGGCAAATCAGCACCGAAGCGAGAAAACATATCGGCAAACTTAGGGATCACCATGATATTCAATATCACCATCGCAATCGTAATGGCGATGAGTACGAATATTGGGTAGCGCATGGCAGACTTAATCCGTCGGCGGGTTTCTTGTTCACGCTCTATATAACCAGAGAGCTGGATAAAAGCATCTTCCAACTTACCGGTATTCTCACCCACATGAACCATTGAAATAAACAATGAATCAAACACATCTTGATGCTGGTTCATTGCAGCCGACAGAGGGCGGCCCGATGTCAATTGTTCAGATATATCATTCAACGCATCTTTCATTCTTTGTGAATGCGTTGTTTCTGCAAGGCCTGCAATAGCACGCAAAATTGGAATACCAGAGCGAGTCAATGAGTACATTTGTCGAGTGAAAATTTGTAACTCTTCTAGCGACACTTTACTCGCGAAAATACTGCCAAGCTTAAAAGGTTGAGATTGTTTCACTTCACGCAGTTCGAGAGGAATGATGCCGCGAGACATTAACGCATCAGCCGCACTACTTTCATTAGCTGAATCAATAAACGCTTCAACTGATGCGCCTTGATTATTTCGTCCTCGATACTGGTAAGTCGGCATGATTACACCTCAGTTCCACTATTACTGGACATCGCTTCTGCACCAGGTATTTCGCTGACGTCTTCAACTAGTTTAGCCACTTCTTCAATGGTAGTCATACCATTGTATAAATACTCAAATGCTGAATCAGCTAATGGCACAAACGTCGGGCTTTGTTTCGCCGCATGAGCAAAATCTTGTGGATTACCCGTACGCATGGCATCAACCATGGCTTCATCAAGCTCTAAAATTTCAAAAATACCAATACGGCCACGATAACCAGAGCCATTACAACTTTGACAACCAGTGCCTATTTTGTAGGTTGCAGCAGTGAAGTCTTTTTTGGCGACAGAATTAATCCAAGCCAATTCAGCTGAATTGGGTTGGTGACTTGTCATGCAGTTCGGACATACCCGTCGAACTAATCGCTGGGCAATAATCACCCGTAGCGCGCTTGCGACAAGATAACTCGCTGCGCCCATATCAAGTAAACGCAATGCACTGGTAATGGCGTCATTGGTATGCAGAGTCGATAATACAAAGTGACCCGTTAATGCGCCTCGAAGACCAATTTCAACTGTTTCTTGGTCACGCATCTCACCTACCATGATGATGTCGGGATCTTGACGTAAGGTGGTTCGCAGTACATTCGAGAAATTTAAACCAATTTTATGGTTAACTTGCACTTGGTTAATACGTGGCAGTTGATACTCGACCGGATCTTCAACCGTAATAATCTTGGTGTCTGGCTTATTGAGCTCGCTCAAAATACCGTACAAAGTCGTGGTTTTACCGCTACCTGTAGGTCCTGTCACTAGCAACATACCGTGAGGGCGCTTAATTTGTTTACGAATTCGCTGCAGGATATGATCTGGCATACCTGTTTCATTCAATGTCAATAAACCCGCGGATTGATCGAGTAAACGCATTACCACCGATTCACCATGATATATCGGCATCGTCGACATACGAATATCGATCTTATGACCTTTAATTTCAATATGAAAACGACCATCTTGCGGCATACGTTTTTCTGAAATATCCAACCCAGCCATCAGCTTTAATCTTAATACTAACGCCGAGGCAATATTGACTTCATCAAGGGTGTTCTCATGCAGCTGACCATCAATACGTTGACGGATCCGCAGCACTTTTTCACCAGGCTCAATGTGAATATCTGAGGCGCGCATTTGCACTGCATCTTCAAAAATAGATTGCAGTAGCTTAACGACTGTCGTTTCATTGTCGCTATCACTGTCAGTAATACTCGCCAAATCAAACATGTCATCAGCGGCGTACTCTTCTTCTAATTCACCCGCAATTTTGGCAATTTCACCCGTACGGCGATACAAATTATCGAACGCATCTAATAGTTGCTGTTCAGGGGTAACCGCAATGGTAATTTTTTTAGGCGCGACAAAGACTTCTAAGTTATCGATGGCTTGTAAGTCAGCAGGATCACTCATCGCCAATGTAACCGTATCAGCGGTGGCTTCAACCACTAAAGCACGATAACGACGAGCTTGTACTTCAGGAATAAGGTTAACGACTTCAGTCGGTATCGACAGTCGACTAATATCTAAATAAGGTAAGTTTAACTGCTGAGATAAGAACTTCAGTAACTGATCTTCAGTAATACAATTCAAATCAATCAAGGTACGACCAAGCTTTTTACCTGAATTACGCTGCTCAGAAAGGGCTTGGGTTAACTGATCGTCAGTAATAATGTGTTCTTGAACGAGAAGATCGCCTAAACGCATTTTCAATTTTGGTTTCATTGGCTACCTCCAAGTTGAATTAATCGTTGTTCTATATAAGTCATAGCGCCAGTTGACAGTCCTCGATAAGACAAAGCTTTTGTATATGCATCTGCAGCTTGCGAATATTGCTGCTGCGAATCTAGCGCGTAGGCCAATCCCATCCACCAGCGTGCTTGAGACGGCTCAATGGTTATCAGCGAGCGATATGCTGACTCAGCCAGTTCATAACGGCTATTCTTTTGGGCAATATCACTTTGTAAAATCCATTTATCTCTAGCCCAGTCGCTGTTATCACTGATAGCTTCTAGTGTATCTAGTGCTTTCATAGGGCTAAATGAAGCATTTTCAACCTTGGCTTTTAAAATGGCCAATTCAATTTCCTCAGGAAATTGTTGCACCCCTTGAGCTAAAATTTGTTCAGCTCGGCCTAAGTTATTCAACGCATAATACAAAGACGCTAATTGCTTTCTGGCCTGATGCATTGAAGGCTCAAGTATTAGTGCTTCATAGTAATACTTTACCGCTTTATCTATTTTCTGTTGCTGCTCAGCGACCTCAGCAATTTCAAATTTCTTTTGCGCTAACTCAGCATCTGTCAGTACCACTTCCTTTACTGCCATGACACCTTTATTACTGCTTGTTGTTGCAGCATTCGTGTTAGAGACAATAGCTTGTTCTGCTTTAGAGGACTTAGCAGCGCGGCTGTTACTCCCTACATCTGCCTTTACATCTTCAACGATTGTTGAGGTACGTGTATTCTGCGCAAACCTGACTTTCACCGAACCGTTATCTTTTTTCTGTGAAGATGGTATGAATAAGTTTGTTTCAATAATTGAAGCCATTTTGGAATCAACTTTTACCACGGGTTTATTCGCCTGTGGTTCAGCTTCTACCGCTACAGTTTGCAAATCCTGAGTTATTGCTAAATCAGTTTCAGCTACATCTGCGCTCACCTCAGACTCTCCGTTAAAGTCATTGTCAGATTTAGCTAAGCTATTAGCTGTTTTATTAATTTCAACGCTATGGCTTTCATTGTCTGTTATTGGGTCTGTTGGGTCGTCACTCGTGAGTGTACCTTCATCGACTAAACCTGCTGTGAGCGGTTGCTCAACTTCTTTTACTTGTGTTGCTTCAGCCAGTGGTTGTAAGTTTTTTAGCTGTACGCCTTGACGATAAAACATAAACCCAATCAGGAATACAGCAATGAACATAACAATCGACATATACATCCCTTTTCGGGATGACTGCTCATCAGAAGCATTAGCTTCTATTTGGCTAGTAAACTGCACCTCTGGTTTCACAAAGCCAGAATCGGACGTTTCTCCCGTCGTTGATGCCGAGTGTTGCTTTTGTTTATCAAGGTCTTTTAAAACTTTATTAATAACGCTCATATTGACTCTCTTAACGTCGATAACCAGTCTGCATTAGTAACCCATAACATGACCAGTGAAGCGCCTATGATTAATAAAATGTATAACCACCCTCTATTTTGCACTGATGTCGGCAGTGGCTCTGCATCCTCTGTATCGACAATGGCTGCTTTACAATGCTTAGTGAGTACTTTATTACCGCCTTCAGCAAAACAAAGTAATAAGGCTTTATTAACGATCACATTCACCAAGCGTGGGATGCCTCGCGCGGCACTTGAAATCAACTTGATATCTTTATCGCTAAACAGTGCTTTGCCACGATAGCCTGCAATAGACAGGCGATAATCAACATAAGCTTGGATCTCATCCCACAACAAAGGGCGTAAGCTATAGCTAAAAGTAATCCGCTGTTTTAATTGACGTAATTGACTGTCTTGCAACCTATTATCTAATTCAGGTTGACCAAACAACACCACTTGAATCAATTTAGTGCTTTCAGTTTCTAGGTTAGTAAACAGTCTTAATGTTTCTAAACTCTCATTGGGTAGAGCTTGGGCCTCATCCAACACCAAAATGACTTTTAGCTCTTGGCGATTAAGCTCTAGTAAACGGTTTTGAATTAATCCAGTTAATTGCTGCTGGTTAATATTATCTTGTAACAAAATTCCTAACTCTGTCGCTAATGCCCAACGTAATTCATCAGGATTTAGATATGGATTAGGAACATAAGCACATTGATAATTTTCGGGTAACTCATTCAGTAGCTTACGGCAGATAAGGGTTTTTCCTGTCCCTACTTCACCGGTTACTTTTATAAAGCCTTCGCCATTTTCGATTGCTGTTTGCAAAACCTGTAATGCCTCAACATGAGGCGTTAACCCAAAAAAGAACTGCGTATTTGGGGTTAATGTAAACGGTAATTGATTTAGACCAAAATGCTGTTGGTACATGGCAATCCTTAACGGTACTAACCGTTACTCCTGCTCGGGGTACCAACGGTCTAGTAAATCTTTAGAGCGTTGTAATTCATTACTCCAGGTATCAGCACCTACCACTGTCGGCTTTAGCATGATGATAAGTTCTGTTTTAACCGTCGATTTACTGCGATTGGTAAAGGCTTCTCCCATAAATGGAATGTCACCTAACAATGGGACTTTTGATACCACTTCAATATTTTCACTCTTCATTAAGCCACCGATCACCACAACATCACCTGAAGACGCTTTAATCACGGTATCAGACTCACGAATTTCGCTTTGTGCCAACGGTAATTCAAGGCTAGAGCCACTGACTTTAATTTCTTTAATTTGTTCTGATACATCAATCACTGATGGGTGCACATGAAGTAATACATTGCCGTCGGCATCAATTTGCGGCGTCACATCTAATGCAATACCTGAAAAGAAAGGGGTTAATTCCACTTGAGGAGTGGTGACTGGAGTCGTGCCAGCTACAGTAGTTGACGATACGTCTGTGACAAAATACTCATCGTTACCCACTTTAATAACCGCTTTTTGGTTATTAGATGCGGTAACACGAGGGCTCGAAAGTACGTCAACATCACCTTGGGTGTCTAGTAAGCTAATCATGGTGCTGAAATCGGTGCCTGTTAAACTAATTGACGTCACACCACCAATTACATTCGTAATTGAATCGCTTAAACCCGAACCAGGAGAAGTACCAAAGTTAATATCAGTGCTGCCAGCATGGCCTAAGACGTTATCCCATTGAATACCTTGCTGATAGCCATCAGATAGAGTCACTTCTAAGATTTTAGCTTCTAAAATAACTTGGCGCTGAAGATGTGTTTCAGCCTTGGTTAAAAAGGTACTTACTTGACGTAACTCATCAGGATAGGCCCTAACAGTGACTAAGCCCGCTTGCGGGGTAACAACCACTTGGCGTCCACCACCAGTATTACCAATAATAGACACTAAGGTTTTTTCTAGCTCACCCCAAAAGTTGGTTTTGGTTGTTGAGCGAATAAAAGTGCCATTGGTATTATCATTATTGTCATTATTGCTACTGCTATTTGAGCTACTGCTATTTGAGCTGCTGCTATTTGAGGAATTGTTATTCGAGTTCGAATTTGAGTTGTCATTACCGTCAGAGATACGCCCTGAGCTGACCGAAGTCAACGATAGTCCTTCACGCTCCATATACAAGTAATTTAGAGGGTAAGTTTCTGTGCGCATCCCTGATGGGAAAATACGTAAAATGCGCCCTTCTCGGCTAACCTCATATCCATAAATATCTTCAACAACTTTAATCACTTCAGAGAGTGTTACACCATTAAGAGAAATTGAAATGGTGCCAGTCACATCAGGATGGACTGCAACACTTAACGGCGTGCCCTGAACTAAACTTGGGAAAAACACTTTTGCCTCAACATCGTTCGCTGAAACGTCAAAACGACGCTCTTTTGGCAATGTTGGACTTGTGCTGCCTAATAAGCTTGAACCATTGAGCTCACGCTGAACATCTTCAGGCATTTGCGCAGGTGGAGGAATGATATTTTTTGCTGTTTCTGCTTCAGCCAATGATTGACTTAATTCAGATTTAGCCGTCGTAGGATCTGGTCTATCTGTAGTTTGGCAACCAAGTAAACAAAGAGATAGCAGAGGGGTCACATATTTGATTAAATTCATTATTATTTTTGTCCTATCGCTCTGTTATCGATTGAAATAGTTTAAGTTTTCTTCCGTCAGATAAATTGACATAACTCTTTCCGATATATTCAATTCTTATCCCATCAATGCGGTCACCAACAAATACAATCTTATTATTAATGACGGCATGTGGCTTGGCACTATTTACAATGCTATTAAGCACTAATGAATCTGCCCGTTCGCTATTACTGGAAACGGTGACATACCCTTGCCCAGGTAAGGTCGGATCCCTTAACACTTTGGCATCAGCAACCTGACTCACCGCAGTTAGGCTTAATACAAGGAGTATAAACATCGGTTTATTCTGCAACACTGATAAACTCCTTATTAATACTCAAGGTATAAAGTTCAATTTCAACCGTCGCATTTGGATGTTCGTCAACGTGGTAATTAAGGCGTTTCCAATATAACTTATCTGGCATATCTTCAATTGCTTCAACAAATTTTAGAATTGAAAAATAGCTGCCTTCTAAGGTCAATTTAATACCGTGACTGTAAAGGTTCATTTTGTGTTCTTCACCCACCTGTAGTAGAGGTGTCGGTGCGATAGAAGCAAACGATTGTAATTTTACCCCTTGAACATGCCCTAACAGATTTGTGAGTACTGTCGGCATATAACTCGCTGGAACCATTGAAACCATTTGTGCATCTAAATCAGCATCAATTAATTGAGTTTGTTGTTCAATATGGCTTAAACGATTACGGAAATCAGTATTAGGATCCATCGCTAAACGTTGCTGATATAAATCAATCTGTTGTCTTGAAACGTCATTTTCCGCTTCAATTTGAACAAGCTGTCTTGAAAGTTTTTGCCTTTCTTTAAATACGCTCTCAACGGGTAGATAAACGACCATGCCAATAAGTACTAGCGCTGCAACAGTAATGAGTACACGCTCTCGCTGGCTTAGCACATCGAACTTGGATTCTAATTGTTGCCAAAATTGTTTCATTGTTTAGCCTCCACTTCAGGAGTGCTAGATAATTTAAAGGCTAACGGTTGCGATTCACCACGGTTCATCGTCATGGTCGAAAAAGCATAACCTTTGAGCGTTTCTGTATGCTTTAAAGCCTCAACCCACTTAGGGATACTTTGGGGTTTAGAACCAAAGCCTTCAAACTCAAATCGCTGTTCGTTTACTGCTATGTGGCTAAGCCATACAGAGCCATCTGAAACACTCGCCAAATCAGTCAACAAACTTGAATAGCCGCGACTGATGACATTATCTCTTTGGTTTATTTCAGTAGATAATAGTTTTTTCAATTCTAAACGCTGCTGCTCTAGTTCGACTCTTGCAACTAGTTCAGGCTCTGGAACACGCGCAGAAACTTGTAATTCTAGTTGCTGCTTTTGCGTATCTAACTGCTGTTTTTCTGTTGATACCTTAGCCCTGTCAGCTTCCACATTCGAAACCAACCAATAGCCAAGCATCCAACTCACAAAGCTGACAACAAGTAATCCCGCCACCATCATCATCATTCGTTGAAATGACAGCCTTAATTTTGCAGGCAGTAAGTCAGCGCTATATAAGTTAATTGTGGTTTTTATCACGCAGCACCTCGCGTTAACGCTTTGAAAGCCATCATGGCTAGATGCTCAGTCACCGACTCATGGTCAGTGGTACTGACTTTTTGATTAAAATTCTGCGCCACTAATGGCACCAATGCTTGAGATTCACCGCCGATTAATAAATCAATAGAACCAACAGGCGCTTGCCTTAATTGGCTTTCGAAATAGTCCATTGAACGTTGAATTTCGAGACTTAAATTATCAGCTAAACCATATTGTAAGTCGGCGGCAGTGGCTTTATCGATTTGAGCAAAACCTCTCACTCGACGCTGCATGAATAATTCACCTTCTCTAACCACTGTTAGCAATAAATCATGTTCAGGTACGTGACTTACCACCATATGGGTTGAAGCATCATCAAACAGCAACGGCATTGCTAGTTCTTCAATGCTAATACCTTCAATGGTAAACCCATGTTGTTCGCAAGCTTGAGCCAATGTCGACAATTGCAATTTATTTGCGACAACGACATTAATTTTGCCAGTGGTTGTCAGCGATGATTCAAAGTAATCCAATTGAATATTAGTCACAGGCTCTGTCGCTAAATCTTTTATCGACCATAATAATGCCTGGCTTAATTCATTGGCTTCTACATTGGGTTTATCTGCCACAATCAATTGATAAAACGATTCACCCAATACAATTTTCAGCTTTGCATGACCGAAAATATCTTTTATCTCGGCAAATGCTTCTGTCCAATTCTCACCATTAAAGGCTATTTTTTTAGTAATCCCTGATATATCCGACTTTGTTTGATTTTGAGTTTCTAGATCAGAATCTTGCTCATCTTCAGTTTTAATTTCGCCTTGATATACACAGATCGAGTCCGCACTGATATACAACCCAAGTTCAGTAGATGCTTGAGTTTGGCGCCAGAATGTCAACTTACTTAAAAAACCATTTTTCATTCAAAAACCTGTGCCTTGATAATCAGCGAAGATACGATATAAAAATAAAAAATATCCGCTATAAAAATGTAACGATGACGCTTTCACTTAAACCAGATACACCAACAAGTGTGTAACAGAAAGAACAGTTAGCATTAAAAAGCATGTCAAAAAAATATCGTATGACATATTAACCGCTAATCACTTAATTTTATAGAAAAATAACAGCAATGAAAGTGTATACACTTAAGATAGAATGTTATTTGTTAATTCTCAAGATCCAAAGCCACAACAAGGTCACAACCTGACACACTATTAGGTTAATAAGTTGTATAAATTGACGCGGTAGATGATTAATACAAATCTTGTACCAATCCAGTATTAGATTGGCATTTAAAGGTAAGCAGGATAGGAGGTTTATTGGTTAAAGTAATCGCCTTGAGCTGCACTTACACCTAAAATCTTCAAGGTTTGCCAGTCTTCAAAACGGCTCACACCTTCAGCAAAAACCTGCACTTCAGCGCGATATAGCCCCCCAATGAGGCTTCTAATAAATAGTTGGTTTTCGGATTTCAGATGGATTTGATGAATTATAGAGCGGTGTAATTTGACTAAGTCAAAGTGACACTCTTGAATGTAATGCGTGCCAACCACTTGCAGCCCAACATGATCAACACATAGCCTCGCTCCTATTTTGCGAAGCAAATTCAAATTTTCCATCAAATCTTGTTGATGCTTAACCACAATATCTTCTGATACCTCAAATATCAGCCGCGAGGCAAGATGTCGCTGTTCCATTAACGTGGTTCTTAACCAACGAATGAAAGCTCGACTGGTTAACGAGTCATAACTCAAATTGATACTAAAGCTGTCTTTGTTGTGTGCCATAAGCTCAAATAGCACGGTTTCAATCAACTGCCTTTCAATTTGCGGCATTAAGCCACACTTATTGGCCATAGGGATAAACAATGTCGCCCTAATTTCGTTACCTTGATTATCAATCGCTCGGCTAAATACTTCTTTATGACAAGCATGGCCATCACTGTCGATAACATTCTCAGTTATCGCTACAAAGCGGCGGTTAACTAAAGTGTTTTCTAAAAAACTTCTCCAGCGAACAGAGCCCTTGGCAATCTCTTTATCCACTGCGCCTTTATCGTACATAAACCAATTATTGGTCCGTTGTAGTTGCGCAGCTTTAAGCGCCATATCGACTTCTTCAAGCACCTGTTCCTGCATGTCGCCAGCTTTATAAAATGCAGCACCTAAATGAACATAATTATCTTGTGTATCAGATTGGTTTTTTAGTTGGCTAATACCTAATTTTAGCAGTTTGTTCGCTAAGGTATCAGCTTCAGCTAACGAGGCTTGAGGCACGACTATTGCGAACTGATTAAAGTCATAACGAGCGAAAACAACATCCTCATAAGGTTGCAGTAATGTACTGATGGCTTGAACTAAATCATTCAATTGTTCATTGATAACTTCATCCCCCTCTTGCTGTTGCAATAGGTCTAAGTCATCAAAGTTAATTAGCATCACAGCACCATGGGCAATCATACAGTTGTGATGGGTTAAGGCTTCAAGCCTATTTTCAAAAAAAATGCGATTGCCAATGCGGGTGCTAGGGTCTAAAAAGGTTTTTGAGCGAATAAACTGATCAAAGCGTCCACGCTCTTTTTGCGCATCTTGTAATTGCTCTAACAATTTGGTCATTGCACGATTAATTAATCTCGGTCGGCCATTACCCGCCGCACTTAACGCCTCGGCATGTTTACCATCTAGAACCAGTTTACTGCGCTGCGCTATCTGCTCAATACCATCCAATTCATGTGTAAACCATCTCAATCCATAACGAACAAAAAGCCCGATTGCCACAAGTGATACAAGCATAATTAAGAGTTCATACCAACCTAATTGATGCAATAAATACGGTTGCGGCAACTTAAGTTCCATTGCTGTATCCGCTTTGGGATCAATAATGTGCTTGTATATGGTGGGATTGTTTTGCGGTGTTGGCGAGTAATACTCAAATACGATGTCATCGCCTTGAGTTAGCTTGAAACTGTTTGCGTTGTAAGCAATTAAAATCGGAGGTAGCCAAGCGTGTAAATCCCAATGACTATCGGGTTGGTAATGTTGTACCAGCATCGTCTCTAACTGGGTCACTTTTTGCTGTTGAAATTTGTATGTCAGTTGAACAAAGCTAACTAATGCACCAATAAAGAAAATAGCACCAACCGCAGTCAATGATAACAGCCAAAAACTGGTTAACTTTGTAGTCAAAATTTTGGTTAACTTCATTTATCGGCGTCCTGCTATAAGCGCAATTCGATCTATCATATTTAACGATTGGTTAGCGATAACATCCACTTAACTGAGATTGATTATTCAGTAGCAGCTAGTAAAACGCAAACTCTATCTGTTTTAGATTAATTGTAGATACAAAAAAAGGGCTAACGCCCTTTTCTCTCACTGTGCCGTGCTATTACTTATAGCTTATATTCAGTAGGAACAGTATTGAGCACTGCGACACCTGAATCGATTGCAGCTTGAGACACTGCACTGGCAATATTTTTCAATAAACGTGGGTCCATTGGTTTTGGTAGCACATATTCAGGGCCAAAACTCATTGAATTAACATCAGGGTAAGCTGCTAACACTTCAGCAGGAACAGGCTCTTTAGCAATCGCTGCTAACGCCTTAACCGCAGCAATTTTCATTTCATCGTTTATTTCAGATGCGCGTACATCTAATGCACCTCTAAAGATGAAAGGAAAACACAACACATTGTTCACTTGGTTAGGGTAATCACTGCGGCCAGTGCCCATGATCAAGTCACTGCGAGTCGCGTGTGCTAATTCAGGCTTAATTTCAGGGTCAGGGTTTGAACATGCAAAAATAACCGGATTAGGCGCCATCAAAGCAATATCATCAGCGGTTAATAAGTCTGCACCCGATAAACCTAAAAATGCGTCTGCATCTTTAATCACATCTTGTAGAGTGCGTTTATCCGTATTATTAGCAAACAATGCTTTATATTCATTAATGTCTTCACGACGGGTATGAATCACACCTTGTCTATCAAGCATATAAACATTTTCGCGTTGCGCACCACATTTTACCATCATGGTCATACACGCAATCGCTGCAGCGCCAGCACCAAGACAAACAAAGACGGCATCTTCGATTTTCTTGCCTTGAATTTCTAACGCATTGATCATACCTGCAGTTGTCACAATCGCAGTACCATGCTGATCATCATGAAAAACAGGCACATTACAACGGGCAATAAGTTCACGCTCAATTTCAAAACATTCAGGGGCCTTGATATCTTCAAGGTTAATCCCGCCAAACGTATCAGCAATCGATTCAACCGTGTTAATGAAATCAGCAGTGGTTCTGTGCTTCACTTCAATATCTGTCGAGTCGATATTGGCAAAACGTTTGAACAATAATGCTTTACCTTCCATAACAGGCTTTGATGCTAGCGGACCTAAGTTACCCAGCCCCAAAATAGCGGTACCGTTAGAGATAACTGCAACAGTATTACCTTTATTGGTATATCGGTAAGCATCATCAGGGTTCGCCGCTATCTCTCTTACTGGCTCAGCAACACCTGGACTATAGGCCAGCGACAGGTCATGACTCGTTTGAGCGGGTTTAGTAAGACTAACTGCAGTTTTACCTGCAATTGGAAATTCATGATAATCGAGAGCTTGCTGGCGAAAGTCAGACATTTTATGTTCCTGAATGAGGCAATTTATACTGCGAAATAAAGTTAAATTCAGTCAAAACACCCAATAAGCAAAATACTAAGAAAGTATCACAAGGAGCTATTAAGCGCTTTGGCAGGCAGTATAAATGAAAATTTAACAAAAGTTATCTTTAATCAGCAGAATTTAATCAAGTCATAATTTTTCAAGCTTAAATTAATCATCACAATAAGAATCAAAGACTTAAAATTGTAGAAAAATAACAAGATTTGACATAAAAAAGCGGAAATAGCTTCATAAAGTTACAAATAGTTTGCCTAAATAACAATATTATTAACCTAAGCGGCACAACATAATTTATAACTAAAAAATTAATTTTTTTGAAAGGAATTTGATCTTAAAACAAAAAAAGACGCCGAAGGCGTCTTTTTCTTAAAATAATTGCAGTCGCAATTACTTCTTACCAAGTGCACCAAAGCGCTTGTTGAATTTGTCGATACGACCACCGGTGTCAACAACTTTCTGAGTACCAGTGTAGAACGGGTGACATGCACCACATACGTCTAAATGTAAGTTTTTACCTACAGTAGAGTTTACTTTAATTACGTTACCACAAGTACAAGTTGCAGTTACTTCAGCGTAGTCTGGGTGGATACCTGATTTCATTTGGATTACCTTCAATAGCAGGCCATGTCGCTCTCCCAACCCGAAGTTGAGCACCACATGCGTTCATAACAATAGCGTTAAGGCGCGCAATAGTACAGTATCTGTCCAAGTCAAACAAGTGAAAATTAATTTGCTCTATGTTGCTGCTGTAAGGCCTCAAAGGCAGCCTTATCTTCTGACTTGTTTACATATTGATTTAATTCAGTTTGTGACGGGCAATTCAGCGTCACATCTTGTCTAATCAAATGAATCTTCTGCTTTGAAAAACCATTGGGGTTGGCATCATAAATTGCCAACATCGCACCATATACATTGGTATTCCATTGCTTTTGATAACGAGATGCAATGCGCCACAAGGTATCAGAAGGCGCACGCTCAATCATACAGTCCGCACTAACAGTAGGAGTTGAATCCGATCTACTCACTGCATCAACGGGTATAGATTTTTTCACTATGTTATGGGATTCAGCTTGTGGTTTATTAACGGCTGTAGACTGAGCAATCTTATCACCCGAATAAGGCATTGGAGCGACTTTTTTAGGTTGATTACGCGTATCAATTCTAACTTCAGTCTTGTCGGTAATTTTAATAAAAGGCGAATCAAATACCGGCAATACAGCATATTGGCGCCAGCTATTGCCCTTATACTCACTGACAATAAGCTTAGCATTGGGGTCGGTCACTTCATCCACACCAATCGCAAATAACATATAGCCACTGATAGGCTGAACCATCAGCTCTTCCATCACCTCTTTTGAACCATTAGTTTGGCGAAGGTGAAAGCTAATTCGAGAGAAGTCATTTCTACCCGCGACAATATTCAGTTTGATTTTTGGATGCTGGCCGACTTCAAATTGACGACTGTTGATACTGATGTGGCTCATTGCAGCTTGAGCCACAACTGAAAATAAAAAAAGTGATAGAGCCAATACAGCTTTATTGAATATTCCTTTTGACATCAATTTTCTCTTATCCTATTTATTTATATTCAGGCTCTAGTAAACTAGACCTTCTCAATTCTTAATGATGATGAATTATGCCTGTGTTTGTTGAGGTTGCTCTGCCCGTTCCAATGCGGCAAACCTTTAGTTACCAAGTTCCTGAATCCAACGTATCACAAATACAGCTTGGACTGCGGGTAAAAGTTCCTTTTGGTAGGCAACAACTTGTAGGCTTAATCACTGCGATTAAACAAGAGTGCGACGTACCAGCCAATAAGATTAAACCTTTTTCTGAGCTACTGGACACAACCCCCTTACTGCCTGAATCGCTTTATAAGTTGACCTTGTGGGCTGCACGATATTACTTTGCAAGCCAAGGGCAAATGCTCAGTCAGGCACTGCCCGTTGCATTACGTAAAGGCTTAAGTGCTCAACCACAAACCGTCACTTTTTTTAGTCTTAATGATGCAGGTAAGGCTGTCGACATTAGCGTGTTAAAACGTGCACCAGCACAAAAAAAGCTGTTTGAATTACTCCAGCAATCATCCATTAGCCAAGATGACTTCACCACCCAAGAACTCAGTAAAGTGGCTCTAAAAGCCCTTGAAGATAAAGGCTGGGTTGAGCGTCAGCTCGTCGTTAATGAAACCGATTTAAGTTGGCGTGAACAACTTAATATGACTGAAACGCCCTTAAAGCTCAACAAGCAACAAGCCGTTGCTGTTTCAGTGTTAAATCAACAAAAAGGGTTTCATTGCAGCTTACTTGAAGGTATCACTGGTTCAGGTAAAACAGAAGTCTATTTGTCGATTTTAGAAACCATTTTAAAACAAGGTAAACAGGCACTTATTTTAGTGCCTGAAATCGGCTTAACCCCGCAAACGATTAACCGTTTTAAGCGTCGTTTTGATGTCACTATTGCCGTTATTCACTCGGCGCTAACTGATAACCAACGCCTCGAAGCTTGGCGACAGGCTCGCTGTGGTGAAGCCGCAATTATCATTGGTACTCGCTCAGCGTTATTTACGCCAATGGCGTATCCTGGGCTGATTATTCTCGATGAAGAACATGACAGCAGCTTCAAACAACAAGAAGGTGTGCGTTATCATGCCCGTGACCTCGCGGTTATGCGTGGTCACTTAGAAAAAGTACAAGTGATACTTGGCTCGGCGACCCCATCGCTAGAAACCTTACAAAATGCCATTTCAGGGCGATACACCCACCTAGAACTCGCAGAACGAGCAGGCGCAGCTCAAAAGGTTAAGCAAGGTATCATTGATATCCGCTCCCAACCGCTAAAGTCAGGCATGTCAGCCTCGATGATTAACGAGATGCGTATGCACCTTGATGCAGGCAATCAAGTCTTACTGTTTCTAAATCGCCGCGGATTTTCCCCTGCACTTTTATGTCATGAATGTGGCCATTTACACGAGTGCGATCGTTGTGACGCTTTCTTTACTGTGCATCAGGGTTTAAATGAGATTTGCTGTCACCATTGCGGTAATCAATATGCTATCCCACACCAGTGTCATGAGTGTGGCAGTACAATGTTAATGGGGCACGGAACAGGCACGGAGCAACTGGCACAAGCTCTTGAGCAAGAGTTTCCGCAATACCCAGTGGTGCGAATAGATCGTGATACCACCCGTAAAAAAGGCTCATTAGAAAAGCAGCTTAATAGCATTTTAAAAGGCGAGTATAAAATATTAGTCGGCACCCAAATGTTAGCCAAAGGACATCACTTTCCTGATGTCACATTGGTCGGATTAATGGATGTTGATGGGGCATTGTTTAGTGCCGATTTTAGAGCGCCGGAGCGTTTTGCTCAGCTCTATACTCAAGTATCAGGCCGTGCAGGTCGTGCAGACAAACCCGGAAAAGTATTACTGCAAACCCACCAAAGCGAAAACCCTATTTTGCATGACTTACTCAAAAACGGTTATGGGAAATTTGCCCGAGCTCAGCTAGAAGAGCGCCAACAAGCGTTACTTCCACCAGCTTGGCACATGGTACTGCTTCGCGCTGATGCCCACTTAGCTGAAGATGCCGACAACTTTTTGCAACAAGTGGCGAATTTATTACCCCAAGATAAAGATTTTGAAGTCATTGGGCCCATGCCAGCACCGCTTGATCGCAAAGCGGGAAAATATCGCCGTCAATTATTGTTTCAAGCTAAAAACCGTCAACGTTTGCAGCAGGAGTTTGAGCAAATTTTACCGCAAATCGAAGCGCTCACAGAAAGCAAACGCTGCCGCTGGAGCATCGACAGAGATCCACAAGATTTGATGTAATATTGTTGCAGCATACCTCTTATGGCAGCTTCGCTCGTTTTGCCAACATCGGCCTTTTTGCAACATAGCTCGTAATGCAAAATCAGTCGATTATGCTGCTATTTATTTCAAATCAAAAAAATCTCGAATAATTGACTCTTCGAGATAGCAATTACATAGCAATAGCGGCTAAAATAGTCGGTTACCCCAGTCTTTCACTTTAAGTCAGTGCTAATAAACGCCCATGAAATCACATATTGCATCTTTACTAGAACAAACCATCGAATCTTTCAAGCAACAAGGCCTTGTCCCAGCTGATTTTCAGGCTCGTATTCAGGTGGAGCGAACTAAAGATAAAACTCATGGAGATTTAGCCACTAACTTGGCGATGATGCTGACAAAAGTCGCTAAAAAGAATCCCCGCGATATTGCCCAATTAATCATCGACAATTTACCTGCTTCTAGCCATGTCGCTAAAGTTGAAATCGCAGGCCCAGGGTTTATTAACTTCTTTATTGATGAAAACGCACTGGCCAATCAACTACAAAATGCACTTAACGATGATACTTTAGGCGTGACATTGCCGACTAAACAAACCATCGTTGTAGATTACTCTTCACCAAATCTTGCCAAAGAAATGCACGTAGGCCACTTACGCTCAACCATCATTGGTGACAGTGTCGTTCGTGCGCTGGAATTTTTAGGTCATGACGTGATACGTCAAAACCATGTTGGCGATTGGGGCACCCAATTCGGCATGTTATTAGCCTATATGGAAGAATTACGTGCAGCCAACGGTGAGCAAGCTGAACTTGAACTTTCAGACCTAGAAACTTTTTACCGTGCTGCTAAAGTCCGCTTTGATGAGTCAGAAGAGTTCGCCACTCGTGCGCGTAACCTCGTTGTTTCATTACAATCAGGTGATGAGTACTGCAATAAGTTATGGCAAGAATTTAACGATATCTCACTGCATCATTGTCATGAGGTATATGAGCGTTTAGGGGTGAGCTTAACTCGCGCTGACGTACACGGTGAAAGTGCATACAACGCAGACCTTGAGCAAGTGGTTAACGACCTCGATGCTAAAGGCTTACTCAGCGAAAGTAATGGCGCCAAAGTGGTATTCCAAGAAGAATTCCGCACTAAAGAAGGTGAACCGTTACCTGTCATTATTCAAAAAGCAGATGGCGGTTACTTATACGCCACCTCTGACTTAGCCGCTATGCGTTACCGCTCAAATGTATTAAAAGCCGATCGCGCTTTATATTTTGTCGATTTACGCCAAGCACTGCATTTCCAACAAGTGTTCAAGCTTGCTAAAACCGCTGGATTTGTTCGTGATGGTTTATCATTAGAGCATACAGGTTTTGGTACTATGAATGGCCCTGATGGCCGTCCATTTAAAACTCGTAGTGGTGGTGTTGTTAAGCTTGTTGACCTACTTGATGAAGCCAATACCCGTGCAATCGAACTAGTCCGTAGCAAGAATCCAGATATGGATGAAGCCACACTATTAGAAATCGCCCGCGTAGTTGGTATTAGCTCAGTGAAATACGCTGACCTTTCTAAGAACCGCAGCAGTGACTACATCTTTAGCTTTGAACAAATGCTCAGCTTTGAAGGCAATACCGCGCCTTACTTACTTTATGCCTACACTCGTGTCGCTGGTATTTTCAAACGAGCTGAAAACATAGACTTGAGCCAAGCTAAAATCGTACTTGAACACGATAAAGAAAAAGAGCTTGGCACTAAGCTTGCTCAGTTTGGTGAAGTGTTAACCCGCATGACCGAAAAGGGCTTACCTCACGTGATGTGTGCTTATGTCTATGAGCTAGCCAGTGAGTTCTCAAGTTTCTATGAAGCTTGCCCAGTTCTTGCTGCTGAAACTGAAGAGCAAAAGCAAAGCCGTTTACTATTATCGCAACTTACCGCTAAGACACTAAAAACAGGGTTATCTCTGTTAGGTATCGAAACGCTAGAGCGTATGTAACATGAGCAGAGATTATGCTAATAAAAAGCCTAGTCCTAAAAAGCGTCCGGCATCTAGAGGAAAAAAAGCGCAGCAACAGCGTTCTATTCCATATTTGCCGACCTTTATTGTTATTGCACTGGTTGTTGGCTTTGGTTACTTTTTATGGTCTATCAATGGTAGTTCAGACAATGCCACTGAACAGGTGACTCCAGCGACTAAAACAGTTGAAAAGCCGGTATCTAAACCTGCTAAGAAAGATCCTAATGCCCTTCCACCAAAACCAACAGAAGAGTGGACTTACTTAGAAGAATTAGCAAACAAAAGCATTGATATCGACGTACCTGAAGACGCACTCAAGTCTAAAGGCCCATATCAAATGCAGTGCGCTTCATTCAGAAAGCTCGAACCCGCTGAAGAAATGAAAGCCATGATTGCTTTTCAAGGTCTTGAAGCCCAAGTAAGAGCGACTCAAGGTACTACAGGCGTTTGGCATAAAGTCATTCTTGGCCCATTTGAGTCAAAACGCGCCGCTGAACGTGCAAGGCATAAACTGCAACGCGCAGGCATAAATGGCTGCCAGATCTGGTTGTGGGAATATTAATTTCAAATATTCATCCCATAAAAAAAGCGACTGTATTCAGTCGCTTTTTTTCTAGAAGTACATTTTCACCTGCCGATATTGATTCATTTCAATCTCATCAGTCACCATAAACTGCTTATTAATATCAGTTAATGCCTGATATTCCTCAGGGAAAAACACTTTCAAACGGGCAATTCGAGCTAAATGACTCAGCTCTATTTTATCGACAAACTGGCTAAGTCTAATAGTGGCTTGAGTTAACTTCCGCTGCTTATAACTATCTTCAAGGGCAAGGTCAAACGGATCTAATCCTAACATGTCCATATTCGGCTTGAGGCCATATTTTAATAACCAATCAACATGCTCTACTGATTTTTGAGCCGCCACAGTAAACAGATCATTTCCCCACGTGTCTTCGAGCGCAAAATCAAACTTTTCATCTTGTAAAGACTGCCATTTATTTAATGGCAATCCACCAAACATCGATAAACCACTTGGTTTCTTCGGCAGCATTCGAGACAGCCAAACGATTGTCAAACTTTCATCTTTAACCACATGGCGTAGTTTCTGATTGAGTTAGCGTGTAAGTGGACGCATATATAACAGCCTCATCCACTCTGTTCTGCTTTATTAAATGCTTAAACTCATTTTCAACACTTGCAGCCTCATTACGCTGGTTTTGATACAACAGCTGTTGGTGCCACACTGTAATTAATGCGGGATCAATACGATGTAATTCAGCACCAACATCAACTTCTTGCTTCATTAATGACTTAACGATTTCAACCATACTATGTGGTGTAGCAAACTGCTGTGCATCATGTAAATCTTGCTCAATACGACCGCAAGGTGCACGTTGGGCAGCTAGCAGTTGCTTCCTTTCATCCGCCGCGATAATCGCTTGTGAGACTAATGAGTCATCAACTGCGGCAGGTACAATTGAGGTACTATCATCGATTAATTCAATGTCATTGATGACTTCCTCTAATCCTAGACCTTTAATGGGTGTAGTAAATCTGAAGCCGACTAAATAAGGAGGTCTAAAGTGAACTTCATTCTCTTGATTAGCACGTTCCATTGCCACGCCATGCGCTTTATACCCCTGCTTTTTGAGGTAAGTAAGAGTGTCAATATACTGATTTAAAGAGGTACCTCCATTAAGCTCCTCTTGGTTCTCTGGAAGGTTTAATAACGCAATATCCATTGCGGTAAAGATACCAGGCTCATTGGTAGGCTTAACACCTTTATTAGCTAACAACTTTAGTGTGGCTAAATCAAACTCACTCACAGCAACATCAGCCAAGTTGTAATAAGTACCGCCCCTATCGTCAATACCTGCTCCATCTCGGTCTTGAATGAAAGCAGGGAACTCATCATATGCCGTCGTATTATTGAGTAATACTTCAATGTACTCACTAGGTAGTTGGTTTCTTATCGCCAAAGCCACATCATTAACGGTAAACGTTTTGGCGTTTGCTTCAAGCGTAAAATCTTCAATAGACATCTGTGTTGCTATAGCAACAAAAAGCATTGATGGCGAAATCGCGGCAGTATTTTCAATCTGAATAAAGGTGTCTAAATAGGTATTAAAGTTATCTTGATTGCTTAATAGCAAAGCTAAATCATCAGCAGTGATGTCAGGCTTAATCTCAAACTTCATTGTCATTGCTGGCCGTGCAGACGTCATTCCGCCCATTGAAGTTACAATTGATGTAATAACATCCTGATTAAAGCCATTTATAACGTCTAAATCTTGCCAATTAGCAAGAACAGACACATCACTAGTAATCGTTAGTTTTTCTCTGGCTAAATTAACTTGAGCTTTCAGCAGTAAATCGTCAAAGCCATTATAATGAGTTGTATATTGCCCTTCATAAGCCAGTAACTCCCTAACTGTTTTACCATCCTTAAGGGATTGCTCTAAAGCCGTGATTATAATTTGATGTATTTGCCCAATTTGAGCGCTAAAATCGCCATTCATTTTACGACACTGAGCTTTAATCTCATTTAGTGAAGCCAATACTTCAACAGTACTTAAAGTAGGGTCATCAAGTAATCGTTGTGGATCCATGACAATATCATGCGGAAATACTGATAATACAGGGGCAGTTAACTCGGGACTTTTTACTGAGGGGGCTTGAGTCTGATGATTGAAATAAAAAAATATACCAGCTAGGCCTATCACTACAGATAGTGCCAATATTCCTTTTTTTGACATAGATACAACTTTCCTTAGTCTTTTACTCTATATTTCGCCAAACAATTTCATATGCTTGGCAAATTAGTTACCTGAAAACCATCAAGCGATTTTGCAGATTATAATTATGTAATCAAAAGACAATATAACTGAATCAATCCCTTTAATCGCCTTGAATTTATTCTAACCATCCCCATATCTGTTTTATCAACCAGCAGCAGACTCAATTTTACTGCTGCCGTCGTTAAGAGGATTTACCGTGACTACTATCGTTTCTATTCGCCGCAATAATCAAGTTGTCATCGCTGGTGATGGCCAAGTTTCCCTCGGCAATACCGTCATGAAAGGCAATGCACGTAAAGTGCGTCGCTTATACCAAAATAAAGTAATCGCTGGCTTTGCTGGCGGGACAGCTGATGCATTTACTCTTTTTGAGCGCTTTGAAACCAAGCTCGAAATGCATCAAGGCCACTTATTAAAATCAGCAGTCGAACTGGCTAAAGATTGGCGTACCGACAAAATGCTTCGCAACCTAGAAGCCATGCTAATTGTTGCAGATACTAAAGAATCATTAATCATTACTGGTAACGGTGATGTAGTGCAACCTGAGCATGACTTAATTGCTATTGGTTCAGGCGGTAATTTCGCCCATGCATCTGCTTTAGCATTACTACAAAACACTGACTTGTCAGCGCGAGAAATTGCTGAAAAGTCACTCACCATTGCTGGTGATATTTGCGTATATACCAACCAACACAAAACGGTTGAGCAAATCGACTACTAAATTGAACGTAAGGAATTATTTATGTCTGAAATGACCCCTCGCGAGATTGTCCACGAATTAGACTCGCACATCATTGGTCAACAAAATGCCAAACGTTCAGTTGCTGTTGCTTTGCGTAACCGCTGGAGACGCATGCAACTTGAAGCATCATTTCGTCAAGAAGTGACGCCAAAAAACATCTTAATGATTGGCCCAACTGGTGTCGGTAAAACTGAAATTGCACGTCGTTTAGCAAAACTTGCTAACGCGCCTTTCATTAAAGTTGAAGCCACTAAATTTACTGAAGTGGGTTATGTCGGTAAAGAAGTTGAACAAATCATCCGTGACTTAACGGATTCAGCCATCAAGATGACACGCGAACAGCAAATGAAAAAAGGCCGTCACCGCGCAGAAGAACTTGCTGAAGAACGTATCCTAGATGTCTTGCTACCAAAGCCAAAAGATGACTGGAATACTGAGCAAAAAGATGACTCAAATACTCGTCAAATTTTCCGTAAAAAATTACGTGAAGGCCAGCTAGACGATAAAGAGATTGATATTGATTTAGCAGCACCACAAGTTGGCGTTGAAATTATGTCTCCTCCTGGCATGGAAGAAATGACTAACCAGCTTCAAAGTATGTTCCAAAATATGGGCCAGACTAAAGAAAACCGCAAGAAGGTGAAAATTAAAGAAGCCTTTAAGCTACTTATCGAAGAAGAAGCCGCCAAACTAGTCAACCAAGAAGACATGAAAGAACAAGCTATCGATTTGGTTGAACAAAACGGTATTGTATTCTTAGATGAAATCGACAAAATTTGTAAGCGCGGCGAAAGTTCAGGTCCTGATGTATCACGTGAAGGTGTGCAACGTGACTTACTGCCATTAATTGAAGGCTGTACCGTTACCACTAAACACGGCATGGTGAAAACTGATCATATCTTGTTTATTGCTTCTGGTGCTTTCCAGATGTCAAAACCATCTGACTTGATCCCAGAGCTTCAAGGTCGTTTACCTATTCGTGTTGAGCTTAGCGCATTAACAGCTGATGACTTTAAACGTATCTTAACTGAGCCACATGCTTCATTAACCGAGCAATACGTTGCACTGATGGGTACTGAAGGCGTTAAAGTTGAGTTTGCTGAATCAGGTATTGAAAAAATTGCCCATGCCGCTTGGCAGGTTAACGAAACCACTGAAAACATCGGTGCACGTCGTCTTCATACTGTAATGGAAAAGCTGATGGAAGAAATCTCATACGATGCATCAGAGAAGTCTGGCAGCACCTTTGTGATTGACGAAGCTTATGTAACAGATCATCTAGATACCTTGGTTGAAGATGAAGACTTAAGCCGCTTTATTCTTTAAGCACTGCTTGAATTTACTTTTTCAGTAAGCTAAAACGTTCTGTGATCTAAAACTAATTTAGCATCGACAGGATTAGCAAAATAAAGGTGATTAGTGCCACAATGGCCTATCACCTTTTTTATTGTCTATCATTGCCAGCAAGCTAACTTAACTGTTGCTGACAGCATCTTAAAAGAGAGCTATTTCATGAGCCAGCAAGACAAAAGCCCAGTTGTTACTAATCTAAAGTTAAAGCGTAAATCAAAGTTACTTGAGGTTACTTTTGATAACGGTGATGTCTTTAACATCACTTGTGAAATGCTAAGAGTTAACTCTCCGTCTGCAGAAGTGCAGCGCCATGGTAATCCGATTTTAGTCACCCACAAAAAAGCCGTAAACATCAAGGGCATTGAACCAGTAGGCAACTATGCGGTAAAAATCATTTTTGATGACGGCCATGACACAGGCTTATTCTCATGGAAATTATTACATGAATTTGGCACCCATCAAGTAGAGATCTGGGAACGTTATTTAGCCCGTTTGCGTGCAGAGAAAGGTTCTCGTGAACCATTAATTGATATGAATATTAAGTATTCATAATATTTGTAATTTTCGAATTACCCATTAATTTTTAAGTTTCGTTAAAATTAGATCAAAGGTCGTGGCGCTTCGCCCCATCTTTTGTAAAGAGTAGACTAAGAAGGGGGAAACTGCTCACCCCCTCTTGGAGCACCCCTGCTGCCATTATGATGTAGGGAACATCATTGACCATGTGATCGCGACATTCCGTTCATCCTGAACATCTCTGCGGCATGCAATGGATTAGATTGAAGTATTGGTCTTCCATAAACCTAGTTGATAAACATGAAGTACAAAGTCGGTGAACGTAAACGTTTTATCTCCATTTTGCCAGCAATGAGTTACTGAGTTGACTGACGTATTTCAAGCTTAGGTACTCCCACATAATACAATACTGCTAAATAATTAATCATCGGTATAAAACCTATAATAGATGCAATTTTTGAATTTAGATTCTTACTTTTAGCCAAAAGAATACACAAAACTCCAAGTGAGACACCTTGAATAAAAATACCAAACCAAATGGGGTGAAGTTCTCCTGTTCGCATCATTTCGAAAATATTCATAAAACTTCCATTGTTTACTAAGATAGCTGAAGGTTATCACATAAATTATTGATATAAATGAACTAATATCTCAACTTTTGAACACATTTTTTATGTTATTAACTTCAATATGCTAAGGCTGAATATCTAAACAGGTTTTGCCCAGAAACATCTCAAAAACTAAAAGTTACCTGCAGTTACAATAATCCTACTTAAAGTATCTAGAATCACTAAAATCATTTGTGTGAACTTGGCATGGATGCAATCGTGATATCAGTAAGTCCATTTACAAAAAATGGCGAATCAGAGGCGTTAATAAATCACATATAGCAATAAAGAATTAACACTTCAATAAGCGGTATGAGAAAGCCCGAAAGGGCTGCTATATTCCCCATTGCACTCGAGGCGCGTCATAGAACACTAGTTGCAATGATTTTTCTCGGCAGCATAATCCCCCTAAACACGATTTAATGCATTTCGAAACGTTGATCAAATAATATTTTACGATTAGGTTATTTATTACCAATATTGATGCTTTCATCAACTTGTTAGCTTCACATCAACGCCATCGATTAACTTTTTCAGCACTGGAGCCGTCATGTTCAACCAACATATCACTCAAGAAAAAATGCTTTTAAAGCTTATTGCAGCAGCGACTTTCTTATCGTCTTTTTCAATAGCGGCAAAGAGTGCAGAGCTTCCACAAGGAGAAGCTCTGGAACTAGTCGAAACCCATTGCGTAGCCTGTCACACAATCAGTCGAATAAGCCAAAGCTTGGGATATAGCCGTGAAGATTGGCAAGCGCTTACCGAATCGATGATTGACCTATCAGGCGCTCCTGAACAAAGGGATAGCATCATCAATTACCTTGAAAAAAACTATCCACCCAATACAAATCGCATACCGACAATCATAAAGGGTGAAGTTAACATCAGCTTTCAGGAGTGGGTGGTGCCAACACTAGGGCAGCGTTCGCGTGACCCTGTTGCTGCAGCTGACGGTTCTATTTGGTGGGCAGGTCAATGGGGAAATTTGATTGGTCAGATTAATCCAGTTACAAATGAGATGCGTGAATACCCTCTTCCTCCCGGTTCAATGCCACATTCAGTGACTATCGATGTCAATGACAATGTCTGGTATACCGGCAATAAGAACGCCACAATTGGCAAACTAAATCCGCAAACAGGAAAGATAGTCGTCTACGATATGCCAGATTCGAGCGCTCGGGATCCGCATACCGCTGTTTTTGATGCAAACGGCATACTCTGGTTTACACTCCAACATGCCAATCAAATTGGCAGACTTGATCCACAAACTGGCGATATAAAACTGGTTAGTTTACCCACGGCGGGTTCTCGCCCTTATGGGATAAAAATCGATGCGTCGGGTCATCCCTGGGTTGCCTGTAATGGTCACAACTGTTTAATCAAAGTGGATCCTGTAACCATGTCCTTAGGTGAAATTGAACTACCCCATAAAGACACAAAAGTGCGACGACTTGATATCGCCTCCAACGGAATGATTTGGTATGTCAATTCAAGTCGTGGGCGTTTAGGTCGTTATAATCCTCAAACAGGTAAAATCGATGAGTGGCCTACACCGAGTGGTTCTCGCTCTCATCCTTATGCTATTGCCGTGGTCGATGGCGCGATATGGTTTAATGAGTCTGGTATGCGTCCTGATCCGCTAGTACGCTTCGATACTAAAAGTGAAACTTTTCAAAGCTGGGAAATTCCATCAGGCGGTTTTTATGCTGGTATCGTGCGACACATGCGCCCAACAAGGGATGGCGACTTACTTATTCACCAAAGTGCCACGAATCGAATAATTAAAGTCAAAATAAACAAACCAGCAATAGATACTAGTTTGAAATAATTCCACTCAAAGCTTAAGGGGTAATAAAAAAATGCCAGCTAATTAGCTGGCATTTTTGATTAACGAGTAACTAAGTCACGCTTAAACTGCAGCTTGGAAAATCACGCTGTCAGCTTTCTTGGTGTAAGACTCAATCTCATTAAAGTTCAAGTAACGGTAAGTGTCAGCTGCTGTTGCATCTAACTCTTTCGCGTATTCTTGATACTCTGCTGGAGAAGGTAAACGACCCAATAGTGCAGCTACGGCAGCTAACTCAGCAGAAGCTAAGTATACGTTAGCACCAGTACCTAAACGGTTCGGGAAGTTACGTGTTGAAGTTGACACAACTGTTGAGTTCTCAGCAACACGTGCTTGGTTACCCATACATAATGAACAACCTGGGATCTCGATACGCGCACCAACACGACCAAAGATGGCGTAATAACCTTCTTCAGTTAATTGGTCTTTATCCATCTTCGTTGGTGGAGCAATCCACAGGCGAGTTGGTAGCGTTGTTGCAAACTTATCAAGCATCTTACCAGTAGCACGGAAATGACCGATGTTAGTCATACAAGAACCAACGAAGACTTCGTCAATTTTGGTATCAACAACAGATGATAATAATACTGCATCATCTGGATCGTTTGGTGCACAAAGGATAGGCTCTTTGATGTCAGCTAAATCGATTTCGATAACTTCTGCATATTCTGCATCACTATCAGCGCTCATTAGCTCAGGGTTCGCGATGAACTCTTCCATACCTTTGATACGACGCTCAATCGTACGACGATCGCCGTAACCTTCAGAGATCATCCACTTCAACATCACGATGTTAGAGTTTAAGTATTCAATGATAGGATCTTTGTCTAGCTTAATAGTACAACCAGCAGCACTACGTTCAGCAGAAGCATCAGACAATTCGAATGCTTGCTCAACTTTAAGGTGCTCTAGACCTTCAATTTCTAATACTCGGCCAGAGAAAGCATTAATTTTGCCTTTTTTCTCAACCGTTAATAAACCCATTTCAATTGCTTTATGCGGGATAGCATGTACAAGGTCACGTAATGTGATACCTGGTTGCATCTCACCTTTAAAGCGAACCAAAATTGATTCAGGCATATCAAGTGGCATTACACCTGTTGCAGCAGCGAAAGCCACTAAGCCAGAACCCGCTGGGAAAGAAATACCAATTGGGAAACGCGTATGTGAATCACCACCAGTACCTACAGTATCAGGCAGTAGCATACGGTTTAACCAAGAGTGAATAACCCCGTCACCTGGACGAAGTGCAACACCGCCACGATTCATGATGAAATCAGGCAATGTTTGATGCGTGTTCACATCAATTGGTTTTGGATATGCAGCGGTGTGACAGAAAGACTGCATAGTTAAATCGGCGCTGAAGCCTAAACATGCTAAATCTTTAAGTTCATCACGCGTCATAGGACCTGTGGTATCTTGAGAACCAACAGAGGTCATCTTAGGCTCACAATACTGACCTGGACGAACGCCTGTTACGCCACATGCTTTACCGACCATCTTTTGTGCAAGGGTATAACCTTTGCTAGACGCAGCAACATCTTGTGGGCGAACAAATACTTCAGAAACAGCAAGACCTAAAGTTTCACGAGCACGGTCTGTTAAGCCACGACCAATGATCAGTGGAATACGGCCACCTGCACGAACTTCATCAAGTAGTACGTCGGTTTTCAGCTCAAACGTAGAGATAACTTCATCAGTGCCACCACGCTTAACAACGCCTTCATATGGATAAATGTCGATAACATCGCCCATTTCCATTTTGCTTACGTCTAGCTCGATTGGTAATGCGCCAGCATCTTCCATAGTGTTAAAGAAAATGGGTGCGATTTTGCCACCTAAACAGAAACCACCAGCACGTTTGTTTGGTACATAAGGGATATCATCACCCATGAACCATAATACTGAGTTAGTCGCTGATTTACGTGAAGAACCCGTACCAACAACATCACCCACGTAAACGAGTGGGTTGCCTTTGGTTTTAAGTGCTTCAATTTCTTTGATTGGACCCACTGTGCCAGCAGCATCAGGTACGATGCCTTCACGCGCATTCTTTAGCATCGCTAAAGCATGTAACGGGATATCTGGACGTGACCAAGCATCAGGAGCAGGAGACAAGTCATCTGTGTTTGTCTCGCCTGATACTTTAAATACGGTAAGTGATACTTTGTCTGCAAGTTTTGGACGGTTTAAGAACCATTCAGCTTCAGCCCAAGAAGTAACGATTTGCTTAGCAAATGCGTTGCCTGCTTGCATTTTTTCTACCACGTCGTGGTAAGCATCAAACATTAATAGGGTATTTGATAATGCAGTCACTGCGATTGGCGCAAGTGCATCATTATCTAATTGAGCGATAAGCGGCTCAATGTTGTAACCACCTTGCATAGTACCAAGTAGTTCAGTAGCACGCTCAGTAGATAGAATTGGTGACGATACAGTGCCTTTTGCAACTGCATCTAAGAATGCCGCTTTAACATACGCAGCTTCATCAACACCAGGGGGAATACGATTCTCTAATAAGTCAAGAATTACGGCCTCTTCACCAGCAGGCGGAGTCTCAACTAACTTCACTAATTCAGCCACTTGTTGTGCATCTAATGGCTTAGGGACAACACCCTCTGCAGCACGTTCTGCGACGTGTTTACGATATGCTTCTAGCACGGCAACATTCCTCTTTGTTTGGCGCCTAACAGCGAAACTGAACGTCATTGTCTATGAAAAACATAAAAAATGACCATTCCACAGGTTCGGGCTTGAAATCCGACCCGTAGTATACTACAGGTTTGCAAAAGTATGAATTAGATCACACTCTAATGGAGACGAAATCGATGCTAATTTTTAGCTCGCAGCACAATTTAACAGCCACTTTAAACAAATAAAATTAGACAATAGTTTTAAACAACAAAAAAAATGATTTAATTCATCACCTTAATAGTCTCACAGGATTTAAATTAATCCTACAAAGCAATTGAATAACATAGATGATTTTTTGCTATTTTTTTTGCTATTCTGCATAGTCTTTGTACAGATATAGAGTTATCACACTCTAAAGAGTACTTATTCAAGCTTATTGAATGTTTATTCAATTAACAAAAGGGTTCGTCATGAGTTCCACTCCAATAGAGGCCGTTATTTTTGATATGGATGGCATAATTATCGACACTGAACCTGCATGGCAACAAGCTGAAGTCGCAGTAATGAATCAATTTGGTGTGCCAATTAATTTGGTAGATGCAGAGGTAACAACGGGCTTGAGAATCGATGCTGTCGTTAATTACTGGTATCAAAGACATCCTTGGCCTAACTATGACAATCAGCACGTCGCTCAGCAGATTATTGATAAGGTCGTCGCCTTTATCGAAAATGAAGGCGAACCGATGCGAGGTGTCGTTGAAGCCTTAAAGTTATGCCAGCAAAAGCAGCTTAAGATTGGGCTGGCGACATCTTCGTCATCCGATTTAATTGAAGCTGTCATGAAAAAATTAGGCATTAAAAATTACTTCATGGCGATAGAGTCTGCTGAAAACCTGCAATACGGTAAGCCGCATCCAGAGGTATATCTTAACTGCGCGAATGCACTGGGGATTTCTCCGGCGAATTGTTTGGCGATAGAAGACTCATTCAATGGCTTAATCGCCGCAAGAGCCGCTTCAATGCAAACGGTGGCTATACCGGCAGCTGAACTTGCCCAGCAATCTCGCTGGCAAATTGGTCATCATCAACTCGAGCATCTCGGCTTATTAACTGAGGTACTCGGGTGATACTGGTATTTACATCATAAAAAAAGCTGCCCTATGGCAGCTTTTTTTATGATGCTATTTAACGGTTAGAAGTTTTTACCGATGAATAGATAGAATGCTTGTTCACCCGTGTCAGTAAAGCCCACGCCCAAGGCTGCAGGCCCCCAGCTAGTGTCTGTACCAAGATATAAACTGCCAGCATAAATCAGATCATCTAAATCTACATTATCTCTATTAACCCAGACATTACCGCCTTCGAAACTGGTACCAAGGTATAAAGGAACATCTGACAGTAATACATCACGGCCTAAGTCATATTGATAAATTAACGCACCAAATGCTTTATGTGCCCCAGCTAATGCGCCTTTGTGATACCCCGATAAGTTTAAGAAGCCGCCAAGCTCAGAGACATGTAAAGTAAACTCTCTGTCTACATCAACGGTTGCAAGCTCTATTTTGCCCACAATAGCGTGATTACCTAGCTTTAACGCACCTTTCCAATCTGCTTCGTAGTACCATGATAACTCACCGGAATCTTCGATTATGGCACCTTTATATTCCTCATCACGAACTGATGCTTTAAATGTGAGACGCTGTCCTTCGGTTGGGAAACTAATGCTATTTAGCGTATCGAAGGTTGCCATGAAGTAACCCCCTTTCGACTTGTAATCCAAATCGATTTGCGTCACTGCACGGTTTGATAAAGTACCGGCTTCTCCCACGGCACCTAATTCAATTAAGCCTGCATGGGAATAATTGTAACCTACGCCAACCGCAAACTGATGTAAGGCGTTTTTTAGTTCATACTCTCGTTCATTGCCATCGTAGAAATCCCAATCTTTGATTTCATATTCATAATGAACACGGCCGTAGTAATCTTGGTCTTTACTGAATGGCTGATAAAATTCAGTACTAATACGTTTCTCGTACCCTAACTGCACTTCATTGCGCCATTCTCCACCATTATTAGTCAGTTCACCCATGGTGTAGGCTAAGCTTAAGGTTATCGCTGAGTCTAACGTAAAGTCATCTTCCCAATTAAAGCCAACATCAAAATAATTCGGTCCCCAAGATTTAGCATGTGTATTAATGGTTAATATGCGTCCTTCTTCAGTGTCTTCAAATTCAGCATCAACACGCTCGAACTTATTCAATGAATATAGCCGCTTTACTCCAGCCTCTAATGCTTCTTTGGTGATAACCTCACCTTCTTTAAGGTTCAACTCCTCACGTAACAATCGCTCGCTAACCTTGGAATCATTGACGAATACGATTTGCGTAGCAGGACGGTTAACTTGATTCACTAGTCGGTTTTTGATTTGTTTTTTATCAGCTTGATACTGCTGATACTCTTTCTCACTGACGCCTAAATGAGCCAGCATTGGCAATGCTGCTTCACCAGCTATTCGGCCCGCTTCTAATGCCTGAGGCATAATTTCAAAATCAGTGGTGCTCATATCATCAATGGCAGGACGAATAAGCACATCACCTTCAACCAGTAATGTCTTCTGATGTTGAGTCGTGGCCATGGTCAGAATAGTCGATAGCTGTTCAAGTACCGCTATCGTGCTATCCAGTTCTTCTTTAGAGGCCAGTGGTGAGCCAATATCAATCGCTATCACAACATCGGCGCCCATCGCTTTAATCACATCGATAGGCATATTGTTGGATATACCACCATCAACCAATAATTTACCATCTATCTCAGCAGGTTGAAGTGCTCCAGGAACGGTCGCTGAAGCTTGCATGGCTTTGACAATACTGCCTTTTGCTAATATCACAGCATGGCTGGTCGTTAAGTCTGTGGCCACGGCGCGAAACGGAATAGCTAAGTCGTCGAAGTCGCCAAACTGTTCAACCAAATCGGTTGAGTCACGCAATAACTGCGACATGGTCTGGCCTCGTAACAAGCCACTGGGCGCAGCAAGGCCGCCATCTTTATAACCTACGTTAATGGGGATATTGAATTTATCGCGGTGTTGTTTGTCTCGAAATGAAAGGTCTTCACGGGGAATGGTATCTGAATAACCTTCTGCCCATGGAGAGTTAAGCATGATGTCTTCAATTTCAGTGGCGGTATAACCCAGTGCATACATACCACCGACATAGGAGCCAATACTGGTACCCGTGACATAATCCACCGGAATGCGATTTTTCTCTAGTACTTTAAGCACGCCAATATGAGCAGACCCTTTTGCTCCACCACCACTTAATACTAATCCGACTGAAGGTCGTTCTTGAGCATAAGCCATACTTATGACCATACTCAGTACTATACTCAGTAACATTAGCTGTGTGATTTTGCGCCCCATATAAAGGATCCCTTTCTTTAAGTTATTATCGGCGCCATTCTAACAAAGAAACCCCAACATTAATAAAACCTTTTAAACACTAAATTAACAGTTAGTATTTTCATTAAGTCGTTTTCGAGTTTGAATTTCAATGTTATTCAGTATCAATTACGTCTATCCCAGTTGAGCTTGTTTCTGTTATACCAATAAAGGCATCTAGCTGTTCTTGCGGCATGGGCTTAGCAAAGTAATAACCTTGAATGATGTAACAGCCTCGGCTAAATACTTGCTCCATTTGCTCATATGACTCAATACCTTCTGCGACTACATGTAACTTTAAATTTCGCGCGAGCTCTATAATACTGCTTACAATGGCTTGGTCAGCTTCGTTTGTCGCAATATCGATCAAGAAAGAACGATCAATCTTAAGTGTGTTCACTTCAAAATTTCGTAAATAAGCCAAAGATGAATAACCTGTACCAAAATCATCAATTGCCACTTCAATGCCTAGCTGTTTTAGCTTGGTTAAATGTGAGACAGCCACCTGTAATTCTTTCATCAGCACGCCTTCAGTGATTTCTATCGCCAAGCAGTGAGGTGGCATCCCCGTGTCTTCTAATATCACTTTCAAACTGTCAATAAAATCAATTTGTCTGAACTGAACGGCGGATACATTGACCGATAATTGAAAAGGTTGGTCATACAATGCATACCAACGTGCGCCGTCTGTACAAGCCTGTCTTAGCACCCAAAGATCAATATCAATGATCAATCCACATGATTCAGCCACTTTGATAAAGACATCTGGGCGAATAAATCCATCTTCAGGATGTTGCCAACGAATGAGCGCTTCCATCCCAATAAATTTATCTCCTTGAAGAATATCTATTTGTGGTTGGTAGAAAAGCGCTAGATCATTATTTTCCAATGCCTTACGTAATTCTGATTCAATTCTTAAATGATATTGCGCTTCGGCGTTTCGCTCTGCTGAATAATATTGGAAATTGCCTCGTCCCTCATCTTTAGCGTGATACATGGCCAAATCAGCATTTTTAATCAGGGTTTCAGGATCGAGTGTGTCTTCAGGCCACATGCTGATCCCAATACTGGTCGAAACAAAGAACTCTCGACCAAATAATTTAAAGGGGGCGCCAATTTCTTGAAGGATCTTTTCAGCGATCAAGTTTATTTGATCAACATCATCGGCATCTCTCAATAAAATCACAAATTCATCACCGCCAAAACGACACACAAAATGATTGTCACCCACACTGCCCTGCAATCGTTTCGCGGCTTCCACCAGCAAAGCATCACCCATACTATGTCCGTATGAGTCATTCACATGCTTAAAGCGATCTAAATCTAAAAACAATAATGCTAATTTTTCATTTGTTCGCTGAGCTTGCTGAGTGATAGCACTCAATCGACTGTTAAACATAGAACGGTTTGCTAAACCAGTCAGCATATCGTTGTTGGCTAAATGACGAAGGTTTAACTCGTTTTGTTTACGGACAGTGATATCAGAGAAAACCACCACATAATGCTGGGTATTACCTTGCTTATCTAGCATGACAGAAATATTGGCCCACACAGGGAAATACTGCTTAGACTCGCCAATAAAAGTCAGCTCACCATTCCATGAACGCTCACTTTTCAGTAAGTTATCAATAATTTCAGATTCGTTTTGTGAGGGTATCAATGACTCAAAAAATGCCCCGATTAACTGATTATGACTACTAGTTAATAACGTATTTGCCGCACTATTGAGCACTTTTATTTTTTTGTCATGATCAAGAATCAACATACCTTCTGACGTGTTCTCAAACGCTTTGGCGAATAGGTCTATTTCGTTTTGCAATTCTCGCTGCTCCGAAATTTCGGTATATATCCCAGCAACCTTAGTTAATTGCCCAGATTCAGCATCGCGTGACATCATTCGACCGCGAATACGCAGCCAACCGATCTTCTCCTCACCTCGATAGTAGCGAAACTCAACATCCACTGAATTGTGTTCACCTTTAAGTAAACCAATCCATTGTTGGTTCACTGTGTCTTTATCTTCTTCGATAATGGGTAAGTCAGAAATTAAATAAGAAAACTGCCGTCTTTCACCTAAAATACCTGATTGATTCTCAAAATGAATACGGTTTGATTTATTATCCCACTCCCATAAATCCGAATCACTGCCTCTTAAAGACTGGCGTAGCTTATCTTCGCTTTCTCTTAACGCGCTATTAATACCAATGACTCTTCGAACTTGCTTTTGACGTAACCATACCGATGTAAATGCGATAAATAATATAGTGAACAACACCAGCATTTTAAACCATTGTGATGCCCACCAATATTCATCAACTGTAAATTGAAATTGGAACGGTTCACTTGACCAAACCCCTTGCTGTTTATGAAGTAATTCCAGGGTATAAGCCCCAGCTCTTAAATCAGCAATATTAATTTGAGTTTGGCCTTCCAACAGAATGTAATTCGATTTCTTGTTCGAACCATCTAATCGTAAACGATATTTAATACTAATTGGTGCCGTATCAATATAATCAAACGTGGTCATTTGGAAACTAATCAACTTGGCATCTGGGCGAACAGTTTGAAATGAATCAGCGAGCAGATATAGTTCGGTTTCTGCTTCGTAATAAACTGAAATTGATTCTAGAGAGATTTGTTGACTACGGCTGCGATGTTCTAACTTCTCTACATCGACTAGCATAGCCCCGTCAGGGCTGCCGATATACAGGCCTGCCTTGGGATCATAAAACGCGGCTGCTTCATTAAATTCTGATGCAGTAAAACCATCGTGAACAGAAAATACTTCTATTGCTTCACTTTTTATATCTTGACGAATTAAGCTGTTTTCACAACCAATAAGATTATAACGTGCTGTTCTTTCGAGAAAATAAATCGTATCACAATCGACATCTAATGAGTTGTTTACAGAAGAAACGGCATACGTTTGCAAGTTAAGTAACAATAACCCTTCTTGATAAGTACCAAGCCATAAATGATTATCATCAACTTGGAATATATTATTGATGCCGACATTGGGGTATTGACTGACAATGATATCAGACAAAGACACTAGCTTGTTCTGCTCATCAAGATAGCCTAGGTACTTGTTACCGCCGACCCAAAGCTTATTGCTTAGATCACGGTATATACTTGAGACGCTAGTTCTTGAATGCCTCTCATCATCTCTAAATAATGGAATTTGTTCTATCTTTGCCAAGCCAGGTTGCCAATAATGAATTTCATTAAATGTCCCCCACCAGATCCGGCCATTAAACTGTGGGTCATTATATGAAGCGAATAGTTCCTTTCCCCTTAAGTTATTACTATCAGGTGCAAACTCTGAAAAGTCGACTTCTTGATTAGACTGTTTGTCATAAACAAAAAGTCCATTGGTTGTCGCTAATACAAGGTGCTGACTGTCTAAAGGTACCAAACTATAAACTGAATCACTGGTTTCAAATTCATTAGGCAAATGCAAGCTGGAGTCTAGCGTTTTTTTATCAACAATATTGAGTCCTCCGTCCCCACCTAGCCAGAGTTTTTCACCCTCGGCATAAATGCTCCAAACCATTTCATTGACCAATTTATACTGAGACGCTTTATTGAAATAATCTAATAAAAAATCTGGTTTAAGCGCTAATAATCCCAAACCCTCACCCGAGCCGCCCACCCAGATGAACCCATGTTTATCGATAGCAATATCATCAACATAGTCAATGTCAGAATCACGTTTTAATTCATCTTTATAAGATTTAATCACTTGACTATCAGGCTGCCAAGAAAGGAGACCTGAAGTAGTCGACATCCATAAATGACCGAGTTTATCTTCAACTATTTGGCGGATATTAAGTGGAGTAATGTTGATTTTACTAATGACTTGATTGCTTATATCGACGCTATACAAGCCTTTGTTTGTATACGCCCAGATATTATCTTTACTGTCGATAAATAAACCACGAATCGATGTATTTGGTACATTCCAATCAATGCTAGATTGTAACTCGCCCAGGGCATTCCTAAGCTCAATCCTATTGGTACTGGAGTATATAATGTGATTATCTTGTAAAGGGTTGATGCTATTCCAGGATAAAGTATCATCCAATACAAGGCCGTAATCTAACTGCAATGTGCTGCTATCAAGCGTCATCACACGTCCCGACTCTGTTAATAGCATCACATTATCATTCGCGAGTATGGTGTGACTGGTAATAGGGTCGTTATCAAAGTTATCAACAGGGTCTATTAGCAAATTATAAAATTGATTTGTTGAAATATCATAAAGGGTGAGTGATAAATCACTTTTGAGTAACAGATGAGTCTTGCCCACTTTGATTAATGATTTGATATTTTCGTAACTTAACGCATCTGCACTACCTGGCTGGTCTATTCGACGTACAGCTGAACTGCTGACTCTATAAAGACCTTGCTGAGTCGCTAGCCACACATAACCGTAATCATCAAACGTAATATCATTAATGGTGTAATCAACGAGTCCATCTTTGGCATCAAAAAGTCGCTGTACAAGGTTTACCGCAGCGGCTTGCGTGCAAAAAACAATAGCCAGAAACACGATAGTAAAAAACTGGTTCACGCGTTTTATCATTTTTATGAGAGTACTCTTATGACGAATCGTTTTGTTTGGGCGTTTCCTTGCAAGAAAAAATAGGCTTCATGCCTGACGGTAACTGAACAGATAAAATATCACTATTGATACATTCTTTAAATATATCACTTACATGTAAACTTAGACCAAAAAAAAGCACCCCGAAAGGTGCTTTATTACAAAATGCTACAGTTGTTACCGCTTACTTTTTCTTCTTTGCCTTTGGATTTGGCAAATCAGTAATTGAACCTTCGTAAACTTCCGCAGCAAGTCCAACAGACTCATGTAATGTTGGATGAGCATGAATCGTTAGTGCTAAATCTTCAGCATCACAACCCATTTCAATTGCTAGGCCAATTTCACCTAATAGCTCACCACCATTAACACCAACAACAGCACCACCGATAACACGATGAGTTTCTTTGTCGAAAATTAACTTAGTCATACCGTCACTTGCATCTGAAGCAATTGCGCGGCCACTTGCAGCCCAAGGGAAACTAGCGGTTTCGTATGCAACGCCCTGCTCTTTTGCTTCTTTTTCAGTTAGACCAACCCACGCTACTTCTGGGTCAGTATAAGCAATTGATGGGATCACTTTAGGGTCGAAGAAGTGCTTAAGACCTGAAATAACTTCAGCGGCAACATGACCTTCATGCACACCTTTGTGAGCAAGCATCGGTTGACCAACGATATCACCAATAGCGAAGATGTTAGGTACGTTAGTACGTAACTGCTTATCAACATTGATAAAGCCACGCTCATCTACATTAACGCCAGCTTTTTCAGCATCGATAGATTTGCCGTTTGGTGTACGACCAATAGCCACTAGAACAGCGTCGTAACGGATAGGTTCAGCTGGTGCTTTCTTGCCTTCCATTGTGACGTAAATACCGTCTTCTTTTGCTTCAACCGCTGTCACTTTAGTTTCAAGCATCAAGTTGAATTTCTTCTTGATTTTCTTAGTAAAGATACGAACGATATCTTTGTCTGCAGCTGGAATAACTTGGTCAAACATTTCAACCACGTCAATTTCACTACCGATTGATGAGTAAACTGTGCCCATTTCTAGGCCAATAATACCGCCACCCATAACTAACAATTTACCAGGCACTTCTTTAAGCTCTAGTGCGTCAGTCGAATCCCAAATACGTGGGTCTTCATGTGGAATAAACGGTAGCTCAATTGGACGAGAACCAGCAGCGATAATCGCGTGTTCAAAGTGGATCACTTTAACGCCGTCTTCACCTTGTACTTCAATAGTGTTTGGCGAAGTGAACTTACCGTAGCCATTAACCACATCAACTTTACGCATTTTAGACATTCCGCCTAATCCGCCAGTTAACTGACCTACTACTTTTTCTTTAAAGCCGCGAAGTTTTTCTAAATCAATAGTTGGCTCACCGAATACAACACCGTGATGCGCAACTTCTTTCGCTTCTTCGATCACTTTAGCTACGTGTAAAAGTGCTTTAGATGGGATACAACCCACATTCAAACAAACACCGCCTAACGTGCTAAAACGTTCAACAATAACCGTTTCTAAACCTAAATCTGCAGCTCGGAATGCTGCTGAATAGCCTGCAGGGCCTGAACCAAGTACTACTACCTGAGTTTTGATTTCGTTACTCATGTTTTCCTCTATTTTTCTCTTGTTGGCGGAAAAACCGTCCAAACTGCAAAATGTGGGCAAATCTTGTAAGGTGGCTGCATTTTACCCTTTGTTTGATACTGATCACAATCCTGTGACGAGATAAAAAAGGCTGCTCACAGTGAGCAGCCTTTTTCTTTACAAAATTAACGTACGGATGTCGCTAAGAATGCTTGATAATGTCACGCTGAAACGCGCAGCCATTGCACCATCAATTACACGATGGTCATATGACAATGACAGAGGCAACATGAGCTTAGGCTCAAAGTCACTGCCATTCCATTTAGGCTTCATTTCCGACTTAGACACACCTAAGATAGCCACATCAGGATAGTTAACGATTGGGGTAAACGCAGTACCACCGATGCCACCTAAACTTGAGATAGTAAAACAGCTACCTTGCATATCTGCAGACTTAAGCTTGCCATCACGAGCGCGGACAGAAATGTCCATTAGCTCACGTGAAAGCTCAACAATGCCTTTCTTATCAACGTCACGCACAACAGGAACCATCAAGCCATTTGGTGTATCAACTGCAACACCAATGTGGAAGTATTTCTTCTGGATTAATGACTCACCATCTGCACTTAAACTTGAGTTAAACACTGGGAATTCAGCCAATGCTTTTGCTACTGCTTTCATCATAAAGACCAGCGGAGTTATCTTGTAATCTGCTTTCTTTTTCGCAGCAAGTGTATTCTGCTCTTTACGGAATGCTTCTAACTCAGTGATATCAGCTTCATCAAATTGGGTCACATGTGGAATAGTGACCCAGTTACGATGTAAGTTAGGCCCAGAAATCTTCTGGATACGGCTTAATGGAATTTCTTCCACTTCACCAAACTTACTAAAATCAACTTTAGGTGCAGCAATCACATTTAAGCCACCTGCGCCACCAGCAACAGCTGTAGCAGCAGACGCTTTAGGACGACTAAGTTCATACTTAATGAATGCTTGAACGTCTTCTTTAAGAATACGTCCTTTACGGCCTGTACCTTTAACTAAAGTCAGGTCAGCACCAAATTCACGCGCTAAGCGGCGAACAGCTGGTGATGCATGTACTGCACCTGTTTTAGGCTGACTGCCCGCACTTGGATGATGTGGCACTGGCGCAGCTTTTACTGGCGCAGGAGCCGCTGCAACCGGTGCTGGTGCACTAGCTGCTGGAGCGGGTGCGCTAGCAACTGGCGCAGCAGTCGATATGGTTTCAACGGTAGCAATAATGCTACCTTGAGACACTTTATCGCCTACATTTACCGTTAAACTAACAAGCTTACCCGCAAATGGCGCTGGTACTTCCATGGTTGCTTTATCTGTCTCAAGGGTAATTAATCCCGTATCGACTTCAAGCACATCACCAACGGCAACCAAAACTTCAATCACATCGACATCAGCAGCATCACCAATATCTGGTACTGCCACTTCTTTCACTTCAACAGTACTAGTTGCAGGAGCCGCAGGAGCTGGTGCACTTGCAGCAGGTGTTGCTGCTGGTGCAGCAGCCGTCGCGCCTACTTCTAACATCAGTACTAATGAACCTTGAGAGACTTTGTCGCCAACAACGACTTTAAGCTCTTTGACAACACCAGCAGAAGGCGCAGGCACTTCCATTGTCGCTTTGTCTGTTTCAAGGGTAATTAAGCCAGTATCAGCTTCAATGGTTTCGCCAACGCTAACGAGTACTTCGATAATATCGACGTTCTCAGCATCACCAATATCAGGCACTGAGACTTCAATGATTTCTGTACCACCAGCTACGGGCGTTGCACTCACAGGTGCGGCAGGAGCTGTCGCTTCTGGTGCAGGTGCTGGAGTCGCAACAGGAGCCGGCGCTGCAGCTTCCGCAGGTGCCGATTCTGATGCAGCATTAAGCATTGCAATCAGTTTACCTTCTGAAATCGTGTCACCTACAGCTACTTTTAGCTCTGCAACGGTACCTGCAAATGGTGCTGGAATATCCATTGTCGCTTTATCGCTTTCAACCGTAAGAATTGAATCTTCTGCAGCGATGTCATCACCAACTGCAACACAGACTTCAATAACCTGAACTTCATCACCACCGATATCAGGAACCAAAACTTCTTTTAATTCAGCCATTTTGTTTCTCTCTATGCGTACTGTGGATTAATCTTATCAACGTCGATACCATATTCTTTGATGGCTTTAGTGAGCACATCAACTGGTATTTCGTTACGGTCAACAAGGGCTTTTAATGAAGCAACAACGATGAACTTAGCATCTACTTCAAAGTGGTGACGTAAGTTGTCACGGCTATCACTGCGACCGAAACCGTCAGTACCTAGCACTTTGTAATCTGTAGGAATGTAAGCACGTAATTGCTCGCCGTAAACCTTCATATAATCTGTAGCAACAATTGCTGGCGCATCTTTTGATAGCACTTCAGAAATATAAGGTACTTTTGGCGCTTCAGTCGGATGGAGCATGTTATAACGCTCAGCTGCTTGGCCATCACGAGTTAACTCGTTAAAGCTAGTCACGCTGAATACATCTGCAGTAATACCAAAATCTTTTGATAAGGCGACAGCTGCTTTGCGCACTTGCTCTAAGATAGTACCGCTACCCATTAACTGGACAGAACCTTTACCACTACCTTGAAGGGTTTCTAACTTGTAGATACCTTTAACAATGCCTTCTTCGCTGCCTTCTGGCATAGCAAGTTGTTCGTAGTTTTCGTTCATCGTTGTTAGGTAGTAGAAAACATCTTCCTGCTCACCATACATGCGACGAATACCATCTTGAACAATCACTGCGATCTCATAACCGTAAGTCGGATCATAAGAAATACAGTTAGGGATAGTGTTAGCTAATACATGGCTGTGACCATCTTGATGCTGAAGACCTTCACCATTCAATGTAGTACGACCAGATGTACCACCCACCATGAAACCACGAGCTCGCATATCACCTGCTGCCCATGCCATGTCGCCAATACGTTGGAAACCAAACATTGAGTAGTAGATGTAGAATGGGATCATTGGGGTATCGTTAACTGAGTAACTTGTTGCCGCAGCAACCCAAGATGACATTGCACCTAACTCGTTAATCCCTTCTTGCAATACTTGGCCGGTTTTATCTTCACGGTAGTAAGCAACTTGATCTGAATCTTGTGGTTCGTACTTTTGTCCTTCATGAGCATAAATACCCACTTGGCGGAATAAACCTTCCATGCCAAAGGTACGTGCTTCATCAGGAATAATCGGTACGATTTGTTTGCCGATTTTTTTGTCTTTTAACAATGCAGTTAAAATACGTACAAATGACATTGTGCTTGAGATTTGACGACCGTTAGAACCTTTAAGTACTGAGTCGAAAATCTTCAATGATGGTACTTCGATATCTTGTGAGAATTTCTCAAGACGTTTTGGCATAGCACCATGTAAAGTTTCACGGCGCGCTTTAAGGTACTTAACTTCTTCTGAGTCAGCACCAGGATGATAGTAAGGAATATCTTCTAACTGATCATCGCTAATTGGGATATTGAAACGATCGCGGAAGTACTTAAGCGATTCTACGCCCATTTTCTTCACGTTATGTGCGATGTTTTTACCTTCACCCGCATCACCCATTCCGTAACCTTTTACTGTTTTAGCAAGGATTACTGTAGGACGACCTTTGGTGTTTTTAGCGTGCTGTAGTGCAGCATAAATCTTAACTGGATCATGACCACCACGGTTTAGACGCCAAATGTCATCATCTGACATGTTAGCAACCATTTCCGCTGTTTCTGGGTATTTGCCAAAGAAGTGCTCACGAGTGTACGCGCCACCTTTCGCTTTACAGTTCTGGTATTCACCATCAACGGTTTCTTCCATCAACTGCAATAATTTACCGCTAGTGTCACGTGCAAGTAATGGATCCCAGTAGCGACCCCAAATCACTTTAACTGCTTCCCAGCCTGCGCCGCGGAACTCGCCTTCTAGCTCTTGAATGATCTTACCATTACCACGAACAGGGCCATCAAGACGTTGTAAGTTACAGTTAACGATAAAGACTAAGTTATCTAATTCTTCACGGGCAGCAAGACCGATAGCACCTAATGTTTCAGGCTCATCACACTCACCATCACCCAAGAAACAGTAAACAGTTTGCTCAGAGCAATCTTTTAAGCCACGGTCAGTAAGATACTTAAGGAAACGTGCTTGATAGATTGCTTGAATCGGACCAAGACCCATCGATACCGTCGGGAACTGCCAGTAGTCAGGCATTAACTTAGGATGCGGGTATGAAGATAAACCTTTGCCATCAACTTCTTGACGGAAACCATTCATTTGGTCTTCGCTAATACGCCCTTCAAGGAACGAACGAGAATAAATACCCGGTGCGATATGACCTTGGTAATAAACTAAATCGCCACCGTCTTTTTCATTTGGAGCACGGAAGAAGTGGTTAAAACACACGTCATAAATAGTCGCACTAGAGGCAAAACTTGAAATGTGACCACCTAGTTCTAAATCTTTTTTAGAACCACGTAATACCATTGCAAGTGCATTCCAACGAACGATTGCACGAATGCGACGTTCCATTTCCTGATCGCCAGGCATATGCGGCTCTTGGCCTGAAGGAATCGTATTCAAATAAGCTGTCGTCGCTTTATATGGTAGATGGGTACCATTGCGGCGAGCTTTATCGATTAATTGTTCAAGTAGAAAATGCGCACGTTCAGGGCCTTCTTGCTCTAAAACGGCTTGCAGTGAATCTACCCATTCTTGAGTTTCTAATGGATCTAAGTCTTGTAGCATATCTTCAGACATGTCGCTGTCCTTCTCTAGATACTGATAATTAATGTGTTTCGGTCAATTTATAATGATTATCACTATAATTTGTATCAAACACCGCTCTTTAAACGGCGCAAGCTACGCTGCAACCGACTGTCTTCTTCCCTCACAGACAACATGACTTCCTCGATGTAACTTAAATGTTCGTTCGAGGCTTCACGAGCCGCATCAGGGTCGCGACGAACGATAGCAGCGAGTAATGCTCGTCTGTGCTCATTCGCCATTGTAGATGCTTCTTCGCGGCGGCTTAGAAGCTCTAAGTTCTGTGCTACGTTCTTGTGCAGCACAGGGGTTAAACTAAGTACTAGGTGTAACATCGCCACATTATGTGAAGCTTCGGCAACTGCACGATAAAAACGTACAATCGCATCTGCTTGTGCTTCAACATTAGCTGCAGCTTCCACTTCGTTGATAGAACGCTTAATGCTTTGCATATCAGCGTCATTTCCACGAAGTGCGGCAAAATAAGCCATCATTCCTTCTGTTGCATGACGAAATTCCAGTAAGTCATACTGACTTTCTGAATCATTGTGCATCAACTCAACAATAGGATCGGCGAGGCTTTGCCATAGTTGTTCTTTTACATAGGTGCCACCACCTTGGCGACGCATTAAAAGCCCTTTGGCTTCTAGCTTCTGGATCGCTTCGCGTAATGAAGGACGAGACACTTCAAACTGCAAAGCCAGTTCACGCTCAGGCGGTAACTTCTGGCCAGGCTGTAAACTACCTTCAAGGATCATGCGCTCTAATTGCTCCATGATCACATCTGAAATTTTAGGCTGGGTTATTTTGCTATAAGCCATTTGGCCCTCAGCTCCGTTGTCAATTGGTCTTACCAATTTATATGAGATAGCGCACTTTATCAAATCAAACATTTGATGTCTAGTTAGGCTAGTGTTGAATGGATGTTAAGTGAAGGTTTTAAACGCTCGACTTCGTAATAGAATAAGAGCATAACGAAAAAAACCTTCAAAGGGGTCTGACCATTTACTAAACGCGACCACGGAAGGGCTGCGAATCAAGTAAACCTATTTAAAGTGATTACATCAGCCACAATTTCTGTTAAACATTAGCAGTAAATGCAGCAATTGAATGGTTAAAAAATAAAAACTGTTTTTCTATTTCAATTTAATATTAGTTATACATTAATTAATATTAATCATTCGTATTTATAAAGATTAGCAATCTCGCGTCAACCTAACTCACTAATCCAAAAATCGTTAGCACCGATAGTACGGTAAGCAGCAAAATAAAGTTACGTTTACTGAGTGCCAGTAATGCCAGTGTTGGTTGTACACAAACAGGAGCTGAAGTTGACTCAGGAAGTGTTTCAGCGGCGAGCGCGGTATAAGTGACAATATTTTTAGCTGAATTGTTAGCGTTAAATACTTGCTTGCGCCATTCTGAAATCCCAGATGCAAAATGCCCACTCAACACAAAACCAAAACTGAACACCCGACTCGGGATCCAATCAAGCAAAAAGAGTAATTGACTGATAAATGGCATATCGAGTTTATTCTGTTGATTATATTGCTCATAAAAACGAACTGAACAATAAAGTACTGCGCCAACAGGGCCAAAGAAAATCAGAAATAATGCCACTGCGCCGTAATAGCGGTAATTAACCCAAGCAACCGTTTTACCGATTTGCTGGCCTAAATCTTTTTCATCAATGGCATCTAAACATTCAGTACAATCTAGGTGCTCAGCGTAATGGTAACAAGCTTGTACATCTCCACGGCAGGCCGCCAACATGTACTTTTTAAAACTACTACGAAGAGATTGATGACTTAAACAAAAAATAGCAATTGCAACCCATAACAACAGGGTAACCAAGTCATAAAACACACCGTCTATGAGAAATAATATAAGAAAAACAATAATGGCAGGAATTAACACCACTGCAGAAACAGCAAGCGGTGAATCAAACTTGTTATCTTTCCAAAACAATTGCTGATACTTGGCTAGCATTGAATCAAACTGCCAATTGGCAGGTAAAAGCTTAAGCCTTTCGACCATGATCGCAATTAATAAAGAAAATAGTGCCATGTGACTCCTGTTTACAGCTTTAGAAGTGAAAGCTTAAAAAATCTGGTTGATGTTGGTATATGAATCAACTGCAATCGAGAATGTGCATTAATTGAGACTCACACTTAACCCGATAGCATTCCCAAATAGCGTTGCCAATCAAAGCTCTCCCCTGGGTCTGTTTTACGTCCAGGTGCTATGTCGCAATGTCCTACAATTTTACTTTGATTAAGCATAGGATATTCATTAAACAACTCCAAGGTTAATTGCACTAAAACTTGATATTGCTCATTGGTATACGGTTCTGTATCAGTCCCTTCAAGCTCTATACCAATGGTAAAATCATTATAGTTTTCACGGCCATTAAAGCTAGAAACCCCTGCATGCCAAGCCCTGTCATCACAGCTTACATATTGCACAACTTCCCCATCACGGCGAATTAAAAAATGAGCAGAGACTTCAAGTCCCACTAATTCGCTAAAACTAGGATCAGCATTGGTATCTATACATCCCTGAAATAAACCGTCGATATGAGGTAAACCATAACAACCCGCAGGTAAACTGATGTTATGAATCACCAAGCCACTCACTTCATTTAAAGGTCGTTGATTAAAGTATGGCGACTTACATATACGGGCAGCTTGATGCCACCCAGCTTGAATCATGTTTTTCATATTACAGTTAAGTCACTTAATGCCGAGTAGAGAGAAGATAATAAAAGAACTTTGTCGTTAATTAAACAAGCTCAATGTAACAGCTCAATGCTATATTTTAAAATAACAACTGTGGTAAAGTTGCCTGCATACCTGTTTTATTATCAGCTGGCTGAATTTGACATACTCCAGCTTGATGTCGCTGTAATAGCAAGGACTAAGCACATGATTGAAAACGATATCCGACAAGCCGTAAAAACAGCGCTTGATGAAGACTTAGGTCATACCCCTTCCCATACACCCAAAGATATTTTAGCTGCCGATATAACCGCACAACTTATTCCAGCTGATAAATACGCAGAAGCTGTATTAATCACTCGAGAAGAGGGCGTTTTTTGCGGAAAAGCATGGGCAGAACAAGTCTTTAATCAACTCGGTGGTGATGTGGCGCTGCATTGGCATGTTGATGACGGTGACTTATTAGTAGCCAACCAAGTGCTATGTGAATTATCAGGGCCAGCTCGAGCTATTTTAACTGGCGAGCGCACGGCAATGAACTTCATCCAAACCTTATCGGGTGTTGCCAGCTTAACCAAACACTATGTTGACAAGTTAGCGGGTACCCACACCCGACTACTAGACACTCGAAAAACCATCCCAGGCCTGCGTACAGCACAAAAATATGCAGTCACTTGCGGCGGCGGCAAGAATCACCGCATTGGTTTATTTGATGCATTCTTAATCAAAGAAAACCATATCATGGCCTGCGGCAACATTGATTTAGCGGTTAAAGCGGCTCGAAAGCTAGATAATGAAAAACCAGTAGAAGTAGAAGTAGAATCAATCGCCGAACTAACTGAAGCATTTGAGGCAGGTTCAGATATTATCATGCTAGATAATTTTGATGTCACTATGATGATAGAAGCAGTGGCACTTAACCACGACTTTAAAGCGCAAGGGAAAGGAGCAAAGCTTGAAGTGTCGGGTAATGTCACCATCGATACCATTGCAGACTTTGCGAAAACAGGTGTGGACTATATTTCTGTTGGCGCGCTAACAAAACATGTCAAAGCCTTGGATTTATCGTTAAGGTTAAAAGGCTAGTTTTTAGCACTCAGTTATTAGCATTTGGCAGCTAGACGTTAGAACTAAACGATAGAGGCTTACATTCTAATACTTCATAACACTAATAACGGTATTGAGTCTGCCTAATACTATAAGTTATCCAACAAAAAGCACTCTACTCAAGAGTGCTTTTTTAATACTTCATCTCAAAGCTAATTAGAAAGTAAAATAATACCCATCCAGTGAGATGATTAACCAACTTAGGGTTACTTAGCTAAGCCTGCTTGAATTAGCTTGCTTATTTAAGGTTACATACTCAAGAATAGCTTATATTGATAAACGATTCTTGCTGAGCATCAAAATACAAATCTAAACTCTCAATATTGCATTCGCTTAACTTTCTGAAGTTTTCAAATCATCTCAAGTGGTCTTACCATATATTTAAGCACTAAAGATATAGTACATTTTTCTACTAATTTTATTTTCTGAATAAGCCATATTTTTGACTTTCAAAAACTTCAGTCAATTAATCCACGACACCTCAAAAAATGTCATCATTTTGTTGCGAAACCAGTGCCAACAAGGGCTTAAATTACATTTTTTTGGCTTTTTTTACACTTTAAGCCTGCAAGGTATTCCTTTTTTGATAACTTTATAATAACGTTCACTACAGGCGAGTATAATTTCAAGCTAAACTTTTTTACAAATTACTTTTCAAAGCGTTACGAGCGTAACATTTGTTAGTTTTTAATAGTAATTGATTGAGGTCACCTTGACTGAAACACTCCTTTAACAATATTTCAGTAAAGTTATATTGTTTGTTGCCGTTAGTAGATAAAGTGGCGATTATTTAATCTCTACTCTATCCTGTAACTGTAAACTTGAAAGAATGAAGTAATAGGTTGACCCACCAAATTACATTCATCGTTGTATAGCAATATTTGGTGAGTCACACTTTTAAAAGCATTAACAGTTTTAAAAAGTTAATAAAAAATACACTAGTTTATTAATGCTAGAAGGATTGTGGTGATAGGACACCAGTTAACAATATTAAGGGCCTTTAATAATGTTAAGTTTCAAGGATAAGAACAAACCCGAAGCAACACTAAAGCACCAAAAAAGAGAGAGATAAAAAATGAAAAGCATTAACCAAATCAAAAACGCTAAGGGTTTTACTCTTATTGAATTAATGATCGTAGTAGCGATCATCGGTATTCTTGCAGCAATCGCATTGCCTGCTTATCAAGATTATACTGTAAAATCTCAGGTAGGCTCTGCTTACTCAGAGCTAAGTTCATTAAAGTCTCAATTTGAAGTTGTCAAAAATGAAGGTAAAACTCCTTCATTAACCGCAGCTGATGCTGGTTATATCGGTCAAACTGCAGGTGGTGGCCGTTATTGCGCACTTACAGTTACAGGAACGAGCATCGCTTGCTCAATTAAAAACTCTAATGCTGATAAAGCAAATGGTAAAACTTTAACTTTAAACAGAACGACTGAAGGTGTTTGGTCATGTGCTGTTGGTGGCGGTTTAGATGCCAAGTTCAAGCCTGGAAGCTGTAGTTAAAACCTAAATTTTTCTACAAAAACCTAGGCATCGCCTAGGTTTTTTTTCGCCATAAAGTTTTGATACTTAAAACTCAATTGCCCCATTAAGCCAAACCCTTGGATGTTGCGTATTTTTCAACGCATTATGCTCATAACTTCCCAGCACCATGCTTAAACAGAAAATTGTTACTAAAATAATTACAATTTTCCCCTTAACTCCAATTAAGTGTTTCTTTCTATTTTGTTTGTTACTTAAACTCAAAGCTATAACGAGACTCAATAGTAACTGAGTAAATGGCATTACTAACACGCCACTAAATAAAGAATAAACACTTACTGCAACAATTGAGAAAGTAATACTTTCTAGTTTTTCATCTGGGATTGCGAGTTGACCTAATAAGTGTTTCAGATACATGAAGAAAATACCTAAAATCATGATACAAATTGGTATTCCATATTCATATAACAATTGCAATATTGAATTATGCAGATGAGCATTGGGAAGAGGCCTATCTGCAGCCCAAGCGAAACTCATAGGGCCAAAGCCAGCCCAAGGTCGCTCAATTATATTATTTATTGCGTAAGCCCATAGCTCTAATCGACCAGAGCTTGATGTTCTCAAAGCCATGTCCGAGTCACTAAACAGTAAAAATGGAATTAGAGCAATCAACACCCCCCATAAAATAAAACCAAATGAGAAAGACTTGATAATAAAACAACCGAACTGTGATTTGTGCTTACTGCACAAATAAAAGCCAACTAGGATTGAAGAAAAAACTAAGGCTAAAATTGCGCCTCTAGCTTCTGTTTGTAACAACACCAAGCAATGAAGCGATGCTAAGAGCAGTGCAATTTTTTTATACTTTTTTAACGATTCTATAAATACAACCAAAGATAAAAAAGGATAAACAACCACCTGTAACTGATTGAAAAAGCGAATGTTATCATAACCAGAAACTAAAGTTACGTTACCGAGAGAATTACCCTCAAAGTATGAAAATAACAAATAAAGCAAATAACTGGTGAAATGGAAAGCGGAAAATAAAACTGCGGAAAAAAACAACAAACAAGTGAGTTCGTGTCTAGTTACAATCTGCACCCAATTATAGAAAATTGAACAAGCAATAAGTAACATTAAAATATTAGAAATTTCTACCAAGCCCCAGTATGGGTGGTCACTTAAAATAGCTGAAATAATTGCGCAAGATAGAGTTGCAGTAATGATCAAAGATTGCTTTACCGTAGGTAATTCAATGTAAAGTTTCTTTACCATGCAAAGTAAAAAAGTAGAAAAACCAATAAAGCATAAAACTAAAATTCGTTTACTATCATAAATCGCACCTAAACCTGTTAAATCTGTAAACCTATTTGCTAAAACAGACCCAAGTAAAATCGTAGTAACAAACGTAATGAATTGAATTAGACTAACATCTCTTAGTTGCATTGAATTAATACCATTTAATTACTAAAATTGAATTTTTACGATTTATAAAAATTTTAGAAGTGCTAATTTTTCAGCAAAATAAACCAAATATGGATCTTGCTTGAAGTAGTACTTAAAGTCATATAAATCGAATGATTTACTGACACTATACATAAAGCAACACATTCACTACATATAAATTTTTGAACAATAATATCAAATGAAAACTTATAAGTTTGCGAAATTTATTGAGTTTGTTTTATATGATAATTTCTATTGAATGACATCTTAACTAAAAGAAGTTAAGATTTAGTAAATAGTGATAATTTGGAGCTCTTATGGCAGCAACAAGTCTCAATTTAGGGCTTTCAAACATTTTTGTAAGAAAAAATTTATTAGACGAACAATCAATGTCTAATGCAATTTTACAGTCTCGAAAAACGAAAAAAACGCTAGTTAGTACAATAATTTCTATGAAAGCACTTTCAGCTAGAGAAATAGCTGAAATGTGTTATGAAGAATATGGCAGCCCTCTATTAGATTTATCCGAATTTGATATTGCGAATATTCCTGAAGAAATTCTCAATAAAAAGCTAATTGCTAACCATAAGTGCCTCCCTCTATTCAAGCGTGGCAACCGCCTTTACATTGCCACATCTGATCCAACAAATATTGCAGCATTAGAAGACTTTCAATTCAGCCTTGGCCTCCACGCAGAAGCAATTATAGTAGAAGACGACAAGCTAAATTCAATACTTGAAAAAGTTCTGGAAGAAGACATTTCTGGACTCGGTCTTGATGGCATGGATGAAGAAGCGCTGGCTGGCATTGAAGTTGCTGATACTGACAGACAGGAAGAAGAACAAGCCGAGAGTAGTGATGACGCACCAATAGTCATATATATCAATAAAATACTAACAGACGCCATACGTAAAGGAGCTTCTGATCTGCATTTTGAGCCTTACGAGAAGCGTTATCGCATTCGCTTTCGAATAGATGGAATATTACACGAAGTTTCTGAGCCGCCGGTCAATCTATCAAACCGCATATCGGCCCGTTTAAAAGTGATGTCAAAGCTCGATATCGCCGAGCGCCGCGTCCCCCAAGATGGCCGCATTAAGATGAAACTGTCACGTACAAAGTCTATTGATTTTCGTGTCAGTACTTTGCCCACCATTTGGGGCGAAAAAATCGTAATGCGTATCCTCGATTCATCTTCAGCGCAACTCGGCATCGAAAAGCTCGGTTATGAAGATGACCAACGTGAACTCTATGAACAAATGCTCGCCAAACCTCAAGGGATGATTCTAGTTACTGGACCTACTGGCTCAGGTAAAACAGTTTCGTTATATACGGGACTTAATATTCTTAACACGGAAGAGCGCAATATTTCTACCGCTGAAGATCCAGTCGAAATTAACCTTGAAGGGGTTAACCAGGTTCATATTAATTTAAAAGCTGGCTTAACTTTTGCGTCGGCGCTTCGTTCATTCTTACGTCAAGATCCCGATGTGGTGATGGTCGGAGAGATCCGTGATTTAGAAACCGCTGAAATCGCCATTAAAGCTGCACAAACAGGTCATTTAGTACTATCCACCTTACATACTAACTCGGCAGCAGAAACATTAACCCGCTTAATTAATATGGGCGTACCAGGTTATAACATAGCAAGTTCAGTCAACTTGATTATTGCACAACGTCTAGCACGTCGCTTATGTCCTGAATGTAAATCGCCAGAAGACGTACCTAAAGAAGAACTACAACGCCTAGGTTTCTCTGATGATTTAATTTCTGCTGGTTTTACGGTGTTTAAACCTATTGGCTGCGATCATTGTTCTGGTGGTTATAAAGGGCGGGTCGGTATTTACGAAGTAATGAAAATGACAGATGAGATTGCTAGAACGATTATGGAAGGCGGTAATTCATTACAAATTGCCAAACAAGCAACAAATAGTGGTATGAGAAATCTACGCTTATCAGGCCTCCTTAAAGTTACTAAAGGCATTACCAGTATTGCTGAGGTCAATCGAGTTACCAGTTTCAATTAACAGGCTGTAATTTTACGTTAAGCATTGATTGCGAATTAAAATAAAAAAGGATTTGCTTTATGGCAACAGCAACGGCTAGAAGAAAGTCATCAATAAACAAAAAGTCTAAAAAAGATACTAAACACCAACCTAAAGTGTTTACATTTCAATGGAAGGGAGTTAATCGTGATGGCCAGCGTACTTCAGGTGAGCTAAGAGGTACGACTATTGCCGAGATACGTAGTGTATTAAAAGCACAAGGCGTGACTCCGAAGGGTGTACGTAAAAAAGCAACACCTCTCTTTAAATCTGAAAAGAAAATCACTGCAATGGATATTGCAATGATTACACGTCAAATATCGACGATGCTGGCTGCTGGCGTACCTTTAGTAACAACAATAGAACTCTTAGGAAAAGGCCACGAAAAAGCAAAGGTAAGAGAGTTACTGAGTACAATTCTTTCAGATATTCAATCTGGTATCCCGTTATCTGATGCCTTAAGGCCCCACAGGCAATATTTTGATGATTTATACGTGGATCTAGTAGCTGCTGGTGAACATTCTGGTTCTTTGGATGCTGTATTTGATCGAATCGCGACTTATCGCGAAAAAGCTGAACAACTGAAATCCAAAATTAAAAAAGCCATGTTTTACCCAGCTGCAGTTGTCATAGTTGCTATTGCTGTAACTGTATTACTTTTATTATTTGTTGTTCCGCAATTTGAAGAAATTTTTAGGGGGTTTGGCGCTGAATTACCTGCATTTACACAATTGATTATTGGCATTTCGGAATGGCTACAAAGTTCTTGGTATTATTTTGCAATAGCAATAGTAATCGGAATATTTTTGTTTAAGCGAGCACACCGAAATTCACAAGCTTTTAGAGATAGAGTCGATGAAGCTCTTCTGAAAATACCAGCGATTGGCAATATTTTGCATAAAGCTGCCATGTCAAGATTTGCGCGTACTCTGGCAACCACCTTCTCGGCCGGTGTTCCTTTGATTGATGGTTTAGAATCTGCAGCAGGTGCGTCTGGCAACGCAGTATATAAGAAAGCATTATTAAAAGTACGACAAGAAGTCATGTCAGGCATGCAGATGAATGTAGCTATGCGCACAACAGGCTTATTTCCAGATATGCTGATTCAAATGGTAATGATTGGCGAAGAATCGGGCGGACTAGATGACATGCTTAATAAAGTTGCCAATATTTATGAAATGCAGGTTGATGATGCTGTCGATGGTTTATCAAGCCTGATTGAGCCGATTATGATGGTCGTAATTGGTACCATTGTGGGTGGATTAATTATCGGGATGTATTTACCAATTTTTGAAATGGGCAATGTTGTCGGTTAACAGATAATTAATTAAGAAAAAGAATAATGAATGATTTTATTAACAGCTTTATAAGTACTATGAGCCAATACACTTGGCTCTTTATCTCAATAAGCTTCATTTTTGCAGCTACTATTGGCAGCTTTTTAAATGTAGTCATTCATCGCTTTCCTGTGATGATGAAACGTGAATGGCAAAGTGAGTGCAATTATTATCTCACTGAGTATCACCCAGATATAGTCAAAGAAGTGGGTGAGAAAAGGTTAAATAAACCCATCGATGATTTTCCAAAGAAATATAATCTAGTTGTTCCTGGTTCCGCTTGCCCTAAATGTAAAGCAGATATTAAGCCTTGGCATAACTTACCAATTTTAGGCTGGCTAGCGCTGGGCGGTAAATGTGCTAACTGCAAAATAAAAATTAGTGCTAGATATCCAGTTTTTGAATTAATCACAGGTTTGCTCATTGCAACATTAGCTTGGCATTTCGGACCAACATGGCAGTTCCTGTTTGCTTCAATACTTACTTTTGTATTAGTTGCACTCACCGGCATTGATTTAGATGAAATGTTATTACCAGATCAATTAACCTTACCTCTTTTATGGCTAGGCCTGATTATTAACCTAAAAGGAATTTATGCTAGTCCAGCAGATGCCATTATTGGCGCGACTGCCGGTTACTTAAGCCTTTGGTCTGTATTTTGGCTGTTTAAAATAGTGACCGGAAAAGAAGGCATGGGATACGGTGACTTCAAATTACTCGCTGTATTTGGTGCGTGGCTAGGCTGGCAATTTCTTCCTTTAATCATTTTGCTATCATCTTTAGTTGGCGCAATTGTGGGAATATCAATGATGCTGGCTAAAAACCTCGGTAGAGATAATCCCATTCCGTTTGGTCCCTATATCGCGATTGCTGGTTGGATAGCACTTATTTGGGGTCAAGATATCATTAATTGGTATTTGGGAACTCTGATTTAACATGGCAAACTTCATAGTAGGCTTAACTGGGGGGATTGGTTCAGGCAAAACCACAATAGCGAATCAATTCTCAGAACTCGGAGTGGAACTTGTTGATGCCGATATTATTGCCCGAGAAGTCGTTGAGCAAGGTACCACAGGTTTAAGTCAGATTATTTCGCACTATGGCATGGATATTTTAGATCCATCAGGAAATCTAGATAGAACTAAATTAAGGTCTAAAGTTTTCGACGATGAGCAAGAAAGGCAATGGTTAAATAATTTACTGCATCCTTTGATTAGAAAGCAAATGTTAGTAGCAGTCAAAAATGCTAAATCTCCCTATGTTATTATGGTTGTACCCTTGCTATTTGAGAATGGGTTAGATAGTTTAGTCAATACGACTTTAGTGGTGGATATTCCACCACATGAACAGGTAGCAAGAACAGCTAAGCGAGATGGGGTTAATTCAACACAAGTTGAAAAAATCATAAACCGTCAAATATCTAGGAAATCAAGACTATCAAAGGCTGATGCAGTCATTGACAATACACTTGTACTAGAAGAAGTACGAAAAACTGTTCAGTTATTACATTCAAGCTACCTTGAGCAAGCATCAACAGCATAGATAATAATAATGAATAACGAACTGATTTATGAGCAACCGCTTAACGAAAAAACGAGAAGCTACCTTCGTTTAGAGTATTTGGCTGACCAGTTAGCGATGCACACTGAATCAGATCATCAACACCATTGTTTTTATCCATTATTTTCTCTTGCCGAATTAACAGACAGATGTGATTATCGAACAGATATTCTCAAAGACATAGATAAGCAACTCATTGTTTTAAGTAAGTGGCACGCTTTACCTCACGTAGATAAAAAGCAAATCCAGCATATCATCGATCAACTCAATGCATCAAAAGCCCCCCTTCAAACCAATGAGCGAATTGGTTGTCAATTAAAAAAAGATAGGTTTATTGCAGCACTGAAACAACGATTTGGCATGCCAGGAGCCTGCTGTAATTTTGATTTACCACAATTGCATTTTTGGTTATCAAAGGATTGGCCACAAAGACAAGCAGATCTTCGCAGTTGGGTTGAAAATTTTTTACCAATATTGACACCGATAAAGCTATTGTTAGATCTAACGAGAAGTACAGCTGAATTTCGCACCTCTGAAGCGCAGCAGGGGTTTTATCAAGGAAACAGCGTTCAAACCTTATCTTTGATAAGAGTAAAAATAGATTGCAGCCAAAGTTGTTATCCAACAATTAGCGGCCATAAAAATAGATACGCCATCCACTTTGTCGGTTTTGATAACCAAAAACACACAGATAATTTAGTTAAATTCAAACTAGCTACTTGTCACTAAAATCTTTACTATCTCCCTGTAACCAACAGTGAGTAATTTATATGCCTATATCTGTAAAATGCCCAACCTGCCAAGAAAATGTTGACTGGACACCTGAAGCAAAATTTAAACCTTTTTGTAGTGAGCGTTGCAAAATGATAGATCTGGGTGACTGGGCAAGTGAAAAACATGCCATACCTGTGAAGCCAGAATTTGATCACGAAACACTCGATAGTGAAGGTTTCGATGAAGGCGATTTTTTCAAACATTGAATAAGAAAAAAATGAAAAGAATCCATGTTGCAGTTGGCATTATAGTTAATACAGAGCAAGAGATATTAATTGCTAAAAGACACCAGCACCTTCACCAAGGTGGAAAATGGGAATTTCCAGGTGGTAAGGTGGAAAATAAAGAAAGTGTCTCCCAGGCTCTAATTAGAGAGCTTAAAGAAGAAGTAAATTTAGATATTCACGCTACAACTTCATTTATGGAAATATCACATGATTATCCTGATAAGCATGTATTGCTAGACATACACCTAGTAAAAGACTTCCAAGGCAATGCAGAAGGTATCGAAGGACAACAAATTAAATGGATTCCTTGTTCGGAACTTAAAAATTATGATTTCCCAAAAGCTAACCAACCAATAATTGATAAACTTTTGGAGTTGATAGCTAATTAAGTTCGTCATTTGAGTTGTTTCAACCTAATCAACAAGATTTATGTCAACACTCGACTAGAAGTACAACTAACAACTTCGTTAATTCATCTTTTGCACACTAACAATTCCCCATAGATCTTAGTTTAAATATCATAATTCCATACATAAAATAGCCCGTTACGTGAGCAACGGGCTATCTGCTCTCAAATAAGAGGCACTAATTTTAAAGATATGGGGCGCTTTACGATGACCTATTTTTTACTATCCTTGTAAGGGCACATGGGCATATTATTGTGGCTTAATGAATCTGTACACCGATATGGGGTAAACTCCCCTTAAGATAAATTGGTGTAAAAATGATGACAACTAAACCTACTTACTCAACAGAATTTAAAATTGATGCGGCTAATCTTGTGATTAAACA
>NZ_JAJGZS010000012.1:1851-132386 GCF_020806285.1 Shewanella sp. 10N.7 | reverse complement strand
AGAATGGCCAACAACTCGCTGCAAAAACAACCTTGAAAGATCAACAGGCCCTAGGCACATATAGTGGCTTTTTTAAGTCATGCTATGTTTGTTCTTAAGTGTAAATTGAGATTGATGAATAAAAGGATAGATTCAAATGACATTAGCTAAAATCATTATTTGTCAGGTAACGGACGAGAAAATACAAAGTTTTACTCATAGCCAAAGCCTGTGGGGGTTAACTGCATCTTGTGAGGGATTCATTGGTCAGCTAGGTGGTTGGGTGCAAGGGGAATGTGAACAAGTTAGCAGGGAACATAGTTCGGATAGTTACAATCAAGCCGTTGTCATTGGATTATGGCAATCACAGCAAGGTTTAACTGATTTCATGGGATCTACACATGACAACATCATTGAACAAAACCAGCAAACGTCAACTTATCTAACATGTCAGGTTAATCGACATCAGCATGTTTTAACAATGGGCTTAAACGCTCTCGATATCCCTGAGATACAACTGATAAGCATGGTTACATGTGAAGGTGCCATTGATAAACAAAAATTTATTGCTGAGCAAAAGGATTTTTGGGTTCCTACATTACAAAAACAACCAGGGTTTATTGGTGGTGATGTTTGGCAACGAGAAAAAGATTCTAATAATTATCTCGTGTTGACGTATTGGTCGAGTGAACAAGCTTATAGGTCATATGATATTGGAGTTTTTACTGAGTTAACTCAATTTATTGATCAACAAAACATAACACAAGTCCCGACTAAGAAGCCCTCGGCTAAGAAAGTCTCAAGTAAGACTGTTTTAGTCGAACGTCGATGGGACGTTATAGCGCATAAGTAAATTACTGCTCAAACGTTTGAGGCATATCAATTGCTTTATAAGCATTAATGATGTGCTGCACCTCTTGTTTACGCCCAACCTGTATACGTTGGTAATGGTTTAATGTTTTGTTGAGGTAACGCCAAGACACACTTTTTTCAGTTTCACTTTTATTCAACCAAATTTGCTCTCCGACTTCAGATATAGCCTTCGAAGTCTTATGTTGCTTAGCGTTTAATGAGTCAGCCTTATAAGCTGAACTTGAACAATTTGCAACTAACAGAATTTCATAAAAACGTTTGTTGTCTTCAATTAAACATTCTTGCTTTAAGCTAAAATCTAACGAAATAAGATTCTGTCTTAAGCTGTATTGATGATGAACAGGGCAAAGTAAAAAATCGATATTTAAGTTAGAATACTGCTTTTGAATACTATCGATAAACTGATTCATTAAATCACCGCCAACACCAGCAATAATGATTAAATGCTTACCACAATATTTATCTAAAGGAAGCTTTGCTACATCTATACAGTGAGTAAACCAGTTGGATTGGACAGTGGGCTTAAACTTTGAGCTTGAATTAAGTCGGACTAATTTTTGCTCGAGCTCATTCATTAACTCAACAACGATATCAACAAAGTGTATATTTGGCGCAGCTTGGCGCATTAATAAGGCCCCACCTAGAAATCCATGATCGCAACAACAATCCCAAATATGATCGTACCCAGATAAGACCATATCATCTAATTGCTGCAATCTTTTACTGAGTTTCATGGGGTGTATATCCGAGTGTAAGTGGGAGTGTTTATTAAAAAGCGCCGCATTGTAATGGTTTTCAATCTGTGGGTATATGAATTAGTCGTAATAGTGTGAATAATCTGCACCATATACCTGCACTATTTAACCTGTAATGGATGCTTTTGAGTTCAAGTTTCAAATCTGCAGATTAAATTGAGATTTACCTGTATTAGATTTAAATAATAGGGTTAATCATCATATTCAAGAAATATGAATCTTACATAATCAACTAATGGCAATTTTTTTAAGGTTTTAACTATTCATTTAGCATATGAAGCAATGGCTTACGTGTATTGTTTTTATTAATGATTAAGTCGTTACTGTATTGAATGTTTCTAATGAAAATTTTTAACTCAACTACTTAGCGGCTCTATTTTTGTTTATAATGATCACAAAATTACTATAAACAGAAGTCGAATATGCTGCCGTTGCTATCTCACCATCAAACTTTAGAGCCTATTTATTTACGTTTTCTAGATGCCCTTGAAGCATCGTCTTTTGCCGGTGAAATAGATAAGCGTTACAGCGCCAGACTGATTCAAGCCACAGATAATTCTGTTTACCAGTTTTTACCACAAGCAGTCATTTATCCCCTTAATCAGACAGATGTCGAATTAGTACTCACTTTGGCGTCAGACCCTCAATATAAGCAAGTGACTTTTAGTGCCCGTGGCGGCGGAACGGGCACTAACGGCCAGTCGTTAACTCATGGGTTGATCCTTGATGTTTCAAGACACATGAATCAAGTGATTGAAGTCAATGCAGAAGAAGGCTGGGTTAAAGTGCAAGCGGGTGTCGTAAAAGATGCGCTTAATGATGCCCTAAGACCACATGGGTTCTTTTTTAGTCCCGATTTATCAACTTCAAACCGCGCCACCGTTGGCGGTATGATTAATACTGACGCATCTGGTGCGGGCTCTTTAGTTTATGGTAAAACCTCAGATCATGTATTAGGGCTCACCAGTGTGTTAGTTGATGGTAGCGTATTAACTACAGCTCCAATTGAGGCAGATGCAGCCTTAACTCAAGAAGTTGAACCTAATCCATTTGCTCAAAATATCATTCGCCATATCGCTAAGCGTTGTCATGAAAAGCGTGAATTAATCATTAAGCAATTTCCTGCCTTAAACCGCTTTTTAACCGGTTACGATTTGCGTCATGTGTGGAATGATGATTTAACCCAATTTGATTTATCACGCATATTAGCAGGCTCAGAAGGTACCTTAGCCGTACTAACTGAAGCTAAATTGAATATCACGCCGCTACCTAATACGCGGATGATGTTGAATATTAAATATGACTCGTTTGAATCAGCGCTGCGTCATGCACCATCGTTAGTTGCCGCGAGTGCGACAGTGGTAGAAACCATCGATTCTAAAGTGTTAAACCTTGCTCGAGAAGACATCATTTGGCATTCAGTGTCACACCTGATTGAAGCTGTGCCTAATAAAGTGATTGAAGGACTCAACATGGTTGAGTTTGCTGGTGATGAAGATGATGTTAAGCAACGTATTGGTAAGCTAGAGGTCGTTTTAGCAAGGCAATTAGCCAATGAAGAGGCGGGTGTTGTTGGTTATCAAATCACTTCAGATAAACCGAGTATCAATAAAATTTACGCTATGCGTAAAAAAGCGGTAGGGCTATTGGGCGCAACAAAGGGACGCCGTAAACCATTAGCGTTTGCTGAAGATACCGCTGTTCCGCCTGAAAACCTCGCAGATTTTATTATGGCGTTTCGCGACTTATTAGATGGGCATGATCTCAAATATGGCATGTTTGGCCATGTGGACGCGGGGGTTTTACATGTGCGTCCAGCGCTGGATATGTGCGATGAGGCTGACGAAAAATTATTAAAAACCATATCTGATCAAGTGGCCGAGCTGACGCTTAAATATGGTGGTTTGATGTGGGGCGAGCACGGTAAAGGCGTGCGCGGCGAATATGGTCCTGCGGTATTTGGCGACGAGCTTTATGGTGAGCTTGAAGACATCAAAGGTTTATTCGACCCTGAAAATAGATTAAACCCAGGCAAGTTGGTGGCACCCAAAAACAGTGGCCCAATGATGTTTAACGTAGATAGTGTTAAACGCGGTAAGTTTGATCGTCAAATCCCCATTGAAACCAGAGATGCATTTCCTGATGTGATGAACTGTAATGGTAACGGCCTGTGTTTTAACTACAGCAGTTATTCATTTATGTGTCCGTCTTTTAAAGCGACTGGCGATCGTATTCACTCACCAAAAGGCCGTAGTGGCTTAATGCGTGAATGGCTTCGATTATTAGAAGCTGAAGGCGTTGATCTTGATGCTCTAGCAAAATCAAAACCATTAAGCATCATGCAACGGGCGCAAAATAGCCTTAATAGCACCCGAGATTATGATTATTCCCATGAAGTGATGGAATCTTTAAAAGGTTGTTTAGCCTGCAAAGCCTGTTCTGGTCAGTGCCCTGTTAAGGTCGATGTCCCCAAGTTTAGAGCGCAGTTTTTCAATATTTATTACAAGCGCTATATGCGACCAGCGAAAGATTACCTTGTCGCGGGTATCGAAGATATGTTGCCAATGATGGCAGCGATGCCAAAGGTCACCAATTTAGCTTCGCAGAATAAACTGAGCCAATGGGTTATCAAAAAGTCGATTGGTTATGTTGATGCCCCCGCTTTGTCAGTGCCAACATTAAAACAACGTTTAGATGGCCATGAAAGCCGTGGTTATGATTTAGAAGCGCTACAAGGGATCCCAGAATCTGAACGGGAAAAGTATGTCTTAGTGGTGCAAGATCCTTTCAATAGTTTCTATGATGCAGAGTTAGTATTCCGCTTTATTCAATTGATTAAAGAAATGGGCCTTAAACCCGTATTATTGCCGTTTAAGCCTAATGGTAAACCGACTCATATTAAGGGCTTTTTAGATAAATTTGCTAAAACTGCGCAGTCTAGCGCAGACTTTTTAAATCAAGTTCATGGCTTAAATATGCCGATGGTGGGGTTAGACCCCGCGTTAGTCTTGTGTTACCGCGACGAATACAAAGAAGTATTAGGTGACAAGCGTGGTAACTTTGAAGTCCTATTGGCCAATGAATGGCTAACAGATGCCATTAAAGGCTTACCACAACTTGCACAAACAGAGCAGAAATTCAGTTGGTTCAGTCATTGCACAGAATCAACTGCTAAACCAGCCACGCCATCAGAATGGAAAAAGGTGTTTAGTCACTTTGGCGCCGATTTTGATGTGATTAACGTAGGTTGTTGCGGTATGGCGGGCACTTATGGTCACGAACAAGATAACCTTGGCCGCTCTAGCAAGCTCTTTGCTATGTCATGGCAGCCGACATTAGATGGCATTGACGATAAAACCCAAGTATTAGTGTCTGGTTATTCTTGTCGCAGCCAAGTTAAACGTTTTGCAGGCTTTAAACCTAAGCACCCCATTGAAGCTTTACTACAGTTACTAAAGGCAGCTAACGAAGCTCAATAACGAAGCTAATAATGAAGCTAATAATGAAAGTCGAATAAGCTTTAGACATGACTGGTGCGAGTTACTTTTTAATTCTTCGCGCCAGTTATTGTTGCCGCTAAATAACGACATAGAGTGGTATCAAAAGGGAGTTGATAGATGACAAAAACCGCCTCGAAAAATGCTATCAGTGTTTCTGCACAGCTCAAACAACTCAGCTTAACTCAATCAAAAACTCAAACGCATTTACACTCTAAATCAAATACTGATGAATCTGCACTGCTATGCAGTGAAGCGCCTATGTTTGATATTAATAGTGAAGGTGAGTGGTTTTACCTTGATAGCCCGTTACCAGCCAAATTTGCTAAGTTATTTGCTAGTGTGCTTAATTGTATTAATGGTGAATACTTTCTGATAACGCCAGTAGAAAAAGTCAAAGTCACGGTTAAACGACACGCAATTGTGCTAGTTGATTACCAGTTAGACGATAAAGATGGATTAACATTCATTAGTAGTATTGGTACTGAGCATGCTATAGCTAATATATCTGAAGTGGCGTTATTAGAAGATGCCATTGAAATAAATATAGAAAGGGGCGTTAAAGCGGGATTAGGCCGTGCTTGTTACTACCGATATATTAATCAATTTGTAACAGACTGACTAAAATTACGGTCTTATACGTACTAGATCCTGTATTGAATGATAACCTGTTTATATGATAGTAATCTAAAGTACAACTCAACAGTCGTATTCTTAGCTTGATTCGTTATCAGACCAGTAGCTAAGGGTTGATGGGCATGTAGGAGCGGTTTATGAAACGTTATGAAAGTCTTTATTATCAAGTATCTCACCTTAATATCATGCTGCAAAATGAGCTTGATCAGCGCCTTAAGCGTTATGATCTCGACATTAAACTCTGGCCAGTTCTATTTTCTTTATGGCAAGAAGAGGGCATCAGTCAAACAGAGCTATCTAAGCTTTGTGATGTCGCCAACTACACCATGACTCGTCTGTTAGATCAGCTTCAGGTCCAAGGCTACATTACCCGTCATCAGGAGTCTGATAATCGCCGTGCTTTTCAAATATTTTTAACCGATGCAGGAAAGGCGTTAGAGCAAGACCTCATTCACGAAGCTGAGTGGGTTAATCAAAAGTGCCTTGCACGGTTAGATGAGCAAGAACAACAAACCTTGTTACAGCTTCTAAACAAGATTAATCAATAGTAATTAGTGTTTAACTCTCAACTAGTCGTGAAATACATTTTTATCTTAGAAAGACAGTAAATGCATAAAAATAAAGGCCGATAATGATTTCATTAACGGCCTTTATTCGTTTTACAGAAAGCTAACTCTGCCTTGAGTTACAGTGACCAATATAATTGATACTAGCTGATATCTTATGCTTCTAAGTCTTCATGTTTATGTACTAGATTAAAATCTGCCAGGACTGCATAAGCACTCGGGATGATAAACAGCACTAATAATGTTGAAGTAAAAATACCAAACACAATTGAGATGACAATGGGCTTAACTACTTGCGCCTGTAATGAGGTTTCCATTAACAATGGTAATAAGCCTGCTGCGGTGGTCAAAGACGTCAGGAATACCGCTCTGAAACGATCGCGACTGGCTTTAACGACTGCTTCTTGAATGTTATCGCCTATGTCTACGTGATGGCGAATGTATTGCACCAACAAAATAGAGTCGTTAACCACAATCCCCGCAAGAGAGACAAAGCCTAATATTGATGGCATCGACAGGCTATGGCCTGTGAGCAAATGGCCCCAGAATACGCCGATTAATGCTAAAGGAATGGCTAGCATGACAACGAATGGCTCTAAATAACTTCTAAACTGAAAGCTTAAAATCGCAAATAAACCAAATAGACCAATGATGAAGCCTTGCATAAACGAAGCGCCAGTTTTAGCCGTTTCTTTTGCTGCGCCTTCATAATCAACTTTGATCCCTGGGTATTTTTCACGAAGCTCATTAGCAAATTCAGTTCTAACTTTACCTACAATTTCACTGCCATTGGCTTTAGTATTGTCGATATCTGCCATCACAGTCACTGTGCGCTGACTTTCAATACGTTGAATACGAACGTATGAACGCTCGTAGTCAAGGGTTGCTACCGCACTGAGCGGCAGTTGGTTGCCATCGCCCAACATAATTGGGAAGTTAGCCAACGCTTGCAAATCACCCGCTTGTTGTTTATTGAGGCGTACCTGAATTTCAATATTTTCTGGGCCAGCTTGTACATCGTCGGCGGTTTGACCAAAGTAGGCGGCGCGCAATTGCGATGCAATCATTTCGCCATCTACGCCGTAGTTTTCTGCGCCATCTCTAAGCTTAACTAAGACTTCTTCTTTACCCGGCCTCATGTCATCTAAAATGCCATTAACCCCCGAGAACTGACTTAAATAGGACTGTAAATCAACCGAGGCCATCTTTAAGGTTTCAAGGTCATCATGTTGTAAACGTACTTCCACATCGCGCCCAGCAGGCCCCATTGAAGGTTGTTTAAACACTAACGAAATCGGCGCGGCAATATCACCACTTTCAATACGCCAATCTTCGATGAAATTGTCAATTAAGGTTTCACGGGTTTCGGCTGATAATAAATCTAATCTCACGGTTGCAACATGCGGTCCTGATTCTCCGGCATCAGCATTCATATTGTATTGCTCGGTGATATAGCGAATGAGATCCGCGTCTTCTTGATTTTTCTCTGTGTATTTGGCACCGACTTTATTCGCACTGGCGACGAGTTTTTCAACCACTAGCTTGGTTTGATCTAGTGTTGAGCCCGGCGGCAAAATAATCCGCGCTTCAGCGATATCCCCGTCAAGCTCTGGAAACCCAACAAACTTAACTGCGCCACCTGCGACTAATGCCACAGAGATAAACAGTAAGCCTAAAGTCGCGCCAAGACTGGCGTAGCGCCATTTCACCACAAAGGTTACGGCATCCACTAGGGTGTTATTACGAAAGTATTCGAATTTTTCTAAGAATACTTTTTTAAACTTTAGTGGCGGTTTCTCTTTTTTTTGTGATTTAAGAGAATGACTTAAGTGATTTGGAAGAATTAAAAATGCTTCGATAAGACTGACACTCAGCACCATAATCAATACAAGTGGCACCACGGATAATACATCGCCCATTTGCCCATCGAGCCACAATAAACTGCCGAAAATAAATACCGTGGTTAAAAAGGATGAAAATACACCTGGAGCGACTTTTTTGACTCCTTGGGTGACCGCTTCATTAACGGGCAAACCTTTTTCGACATGGGCAGCAACAGACTCTGCAATCACAATGGCGTCATCCATCATGATACCAATGGCCATCAATAAACCAACAAGGCTCATGATGTTAATGGATACCCCAAATACCCACATTAAGAATAGGCCACCCATAAAGGCGACGGGTAAACCTGCAGAGACCCAGAATGAATAGCGCAACGAGAAAAATAGCCACATTGAGAAGAACACCAAAATGATCCCCTGCCAGCCATTTTTAAGCAGCATAGACAGCCTGTCTTGCAACAGTGATGACATATCATTGGTTAAGGTCAATGTGACGCCATCTGGGGCGACGAGTTGCTCTTGGGCGACAAACTCAGTGACTCTGGCTTTAATTCTAAGCGCATCATCTGCTTTGTTCTTTTGTATTTTAAGTACCGCAGCGGCTTTACCATTAAAAATGGTGTGTTCTTCTTCAAGTTCAAATAAGTCTTCTATTTTGGCTATGTCACGTAACCTGACGACGCCGCCTTCAGGATTTGAAGAGACAATGATTTTGCCTAAATTTTCAGGCGTGATACGGCGTTCATCAAAACGAATCAATAGGTTTTTATCTGATAACTCCACGCTTCCGGCAGGCATTTGTACATTTTGGCGTCCGACTTTGTCTGCTACTTCAGCGACCGTGAGCCCCAAACGTCTAATATCTGCTTCATTAAGCTCAACCCGTATTTGGTGGTCAGAAAAGCCAGATACTGTGACTAAATTAACTCCCGCATCAATTTTCAGCCGTCGTTTTAAATCTTCTGCATATGATTTTAAATGCGGCAAACTGGCATCTGCAGCAATGGCGATATCGACCACAGGTTCAGCCCAATCAAGCTCTTTAACTGTAGGTGGATCGATTTGCGATGGAAAATCTTTAATGGCGTTAATTTCGGTTTGAATATCCACTAAACTGCGCCCCATATCAGCAGAGCCTGTTAACTTAACCGTTAACGAAGCAAAACCTTCTTGGGCATCACATTTCGTTTCTTCAATATCGCTTAAACCATCAATGGCATCTTCCATGCGTAAACACAGGCTTTCTTCCACTTCAGCTGGCGATGCGCCGGGGTAAACTACACTGGCGATAATGTAGGGCGGGCTAAATTCAGGGAAGGTCTCGCGTTTAATTTTACCGATGCTGCTTAAGCCAACAACAAAAAATGCCAACATCATCAAGTTAGCGATGGTGGGGTGGCGAGTGAAAAAGTTAATCACTGATTGTTCTCCCCATTATCTTTTTCGTCACTCATTTGTGTGTCAATTGTCTTGGAACCTGCAATTTTAAGACTCATACCTGCAATGGCAGGAATTAAGTCGTTGGTCACGACTTGGTCGCTATTTTTTAACGCAGGCTCACCAGTTTGACTGGCTATGGCAACGCCATTTTTAGTGCGATACACCACATCAACCGATTTAATTTGCAGTTTGCCTTCGTTATCCATCAGATAAATTTTATCGCCGTGCAGTGCTTTTTCAGGGATCACAAACTGATTTGATGAGTAACCATTGATGTAGGCTGTTACAAACATGCCATTAGTTAACGGTGGACGCTTAACTAAGTTCATGTCGTTAAAGTTTTGTTCAACCTCAAGATAAAAACCGATAGTAGCCTGGTCTGGGTTAATCGTGTCTGCTATACGGGTTAACTTGGCTTGCCATTGATGATGTTTTTTGCCCATGTTGATTTCAACATGGCTGTTAAAGTTTACTCGCTCAATTGACGGTAATGATGCGCTGTCTCTTGGAATATCAGAGATGCTGGTAATTAAGGTTTCAGCATCTTGCAATGATAACTCAGCTTTGATTTCAACCGCGCCTAACTGATGCGCTTCAAATAGCACTGCACCACTTGATACTGCTTGAGCTCGTTCGATATTCACTTCAGCAATACGAGCATCAAATGGCAAGGTAAACTGGGTATTATCTAATTGTCGCTGAGCATCATTTAATAAGGCCTGATTGACTTTAACTTGAGCCTGCGTGACTTTGCGATCATCTGGCAGCAAACTTAAGCTGCTGTTCAAATCTTGAACCAGATTTCGCTGGGCTAATAATGCTTGTTTCTGGGTTTCTAATTCAGATTTTGAAATCAAGTTTTTGGTGTTAAGGGCTTTTTTACGTTGGTATTCTTGATCCACTAAGGTCAATTTTTGCTGTTCAATTTCTAGACTGGTTTTTAAATTGATTTCTTGTTGATTAAGCTGAACTAATTGCGCCTGAGCGCCGTTATAGTTTGCTTCTGCCTGGGCGAGCTTTAATTCATATTCGAGTGGGTCGATGACCAGCACTAAGGTGTCCGCTTTAATTAATCGACCAGTTTCTAATTCAGGGTGACGATAAATGATTTTGCCACCGACTTCAGCGATGCCTTGCCAGCTGTGTTTAGGAGCGACTCGGCCGTAGGCTTTGATGATAGGCATACTTAGCTGTTTATCTAGGCTTATCACTTCCACTAACCGTGACTTATCGTGACCTGCTTCTAGTTCAGGCGATGAACGCAGCGCAATGGCGGCAAATAAAATCATAAAACCGGCTGCTATTCCGGGAAATACGTAACGTCTTTTTAAGCTAGTCATGTTTAGCGGTCCTGGCTTGGTTGAAATTCATCGGCAATGAGCCCATGACGTAAAAGCCTTGCATTGTGTTTAGCAAGCTTTTGTAAAAATTCGGGGCTGGTTTCGATACCTATTGCTTGTTTAAACAACTCAGGCATTAAAAAAGGAAAAACCAACAAACTGACAAAGCTCATTTTGGCGCACATAATGTCAACTTCGGGTCTGAGAATATCCGCCTGTTTGAGTTGATCAAATACTGTCATTCGCGTTGCTGCAAACAGATCCAATAAATTGGCCTGCAACTCTCGATTACTGTCTGTAGGCGATAGGTTCGCGGTGCGATAAATAAGTTTCGGCAAATCCGGATTTTGACTCATTATTGAATAATATGTGGTGAGAATTTCTTCAGGGGAGCTTGCGGCATATTGCTTGTTTGTTTGCACAATTTTGTCGAACATTGGTGCAAGGGTCTCTTTAACCATTTCACTGAATAACCCCATTTTAGACTGAAAGTAGTAGCGAATAAGGCTTGCATCAACACCTGCTTGTTGAGCAATGGCGCGAACTGACACTTTTTCATAATCGCTTTCTACAAATAGCACTCTTGCGGCATCAATTAAGGCGCTGCGTTTGTCCATTTGGGTTAATGGTCTTCCTGCTGACTTTTTAATCGTGGCCATGGTATTGCTGAGGTAATGTGTAATTCTTCAAGTGTAGAATATAGTAAGCTAATGTGGTTATATCGCTAAGCTAATTAATTCTTCAATATTCAACAATTGATGAATAAATTACGATTTTAGGCACTGGATCACAATTTAATCGGGCAAGTTAAGCGTGGTTTGGCGAGAATAGAAAAGGCTAGCACGATGCTAGCCTTTGCATTCGCTTATACTTATTCAAACCAAAAACCTAGGTTGATAAAGTATAAGCTGGTGGACTCAGTGATTAACTTGAATTACAAAGCGGTGGTTAAAATTTCACGGCTGACTGCTAAATCGATATCACCATGTTCACCTAACTTTGTCATGCCATGCTTTTCAAGAGCAGACACTAAAATATCAACTTGCTCCGCACCCACATCAATATCACTTAAACGTGTTGGTACCTGCATCAACTTAAAGAAGTTTTCAGTGGCGACAATCGCTTGATCAATTTTCTGCTCATCGCTACCGGTTGTGATACCAAATACACGCTCAGCATATTGAACTAATTTGGCATGTTTTTGCTCGCGACGAACTTTCATAACCGCTGGCAGTACAATTGATAAAGTACGTGCATGGTCAATACCGTGGCTGGCTGTTAATTCATGTCCAATCATATGGGTTGACCAATCTTGTGGGACACCCGCACCAATTAAACCGTTCAATGCCATGGTTGCTGACCACATGATGTTGGCTCTAACTGCTAAATCTTCTTTAGTCTCAGCTGCTAGTGCTTTTGGACCTTCTTCAATTAATGTCTGCAGTAAACCTTCGCTGAAGCGGTCTTGAACTTTACCATTAACGTCGAAGGTTAAGTATTGCTCCATAATATGGATATAAGCATCTACAACACCATTACCAATTTGACGATCCGATAAAGACAAAGTCACAGAAGGGTCTAATACTGCAAATAATGGACGCACTAATGGGCTACCAAATGGTAATTTGTTACCGTCACGAGTAATCACAGAGCCACCATTGGACTCAGAACCTGTTGCTGGAAGGGTTAAAACTGCTCCTATAGGTAATGCCTGTTCAACTTTGGCGCCTTTTGCGACAATATCCCAAGGATCTTGACCATCAAATTTAGCTGCCGCAGCAATAAATTTAACCCCATCAACAACTGAACCACCACCTACTGCAAGGATGTAGTCGATGTTTTCAGCTTCAATGACAGCTTGCGCTTTCATTAACGTATCGTATTGAGGATTTGGTTCTACACCAGAAAATTCAAACCAAGTGTGGTCTTTTAGTGCCAGTTTAACCTGATCATAAACACCATTTGATTTAATTGAACCACCGCCATAAACCATAAGTACTTTTGCATCAGCTGGGATTTCTTGGCTAATAGCACTGATTTGATTTTCACCAAATAAGATTTTTGTATTGTTTTGAAATGAAAAATTAAGCATGAGAATGTCCTAGTATCAATAATAATCTTTATTAAGCGTTTATGTGTGATGCTAACTTTTGTGCAGTTATTGATGAACTTGCAGGGTTCTGACCAGTAATCACTAAACCATCTTGAACTGAAAACGCATGCCAGTCAGCGACTTTTTGGTAATCTGCGTCACGTTTTTGTAATTCATCTTCAAGCAAGAAAGGCACCACGCTTGTTAATTGCACGGCTTCTTCTTCTGTGTTGCTGAATCCTGTGACAGCTTTACCTGCAACTAGCATAGTGCCATCGTTGTTTTTAGCATTTAACAGTGCTGCAGTTGCGTGACATACAGCTGCTACCGGTTTGTTTTGGCTAATGAACTGCTCAATTAGCTCAATTGATGTTGTGTTGTCGGTTAAATCCCATAATGGACCGTGACCACCAGGGTAAAATACACCATCGAAATCATCAACGTTAACTGTCTCTAACATTTGCGTGTTAGCTAATAGAGCTTGTGCTTCTTTGTCATTATCAAAACGGCGAGTGTCATCAGTTTGAAAATCTTCTAGCTCACTACTTGGGTCAATGGGTGGTTGGCCACCAGCTGGTGAAGCTAGAGTAATATTAAAACCAGCATCTTTAAAAACAAAGTAAGGCGCTGCAAACTCCTCAATCCAAAAACCAGTCTTTTTACCTGTGTCGCCTAAAGCATCATGAGAAGTTAATACCATTAATACGTTTTTAGTTACTTGAGTCATGGGAAGTCCTTGTTTAACTGTTCTGGCAAAGCATTGGGTTTTGCACGTACCGTAATATTGAAGCCATTATAGAAACGAGATTAATATCTGACAATGCAGAGTAATTCGACTTCATTGTTTAAATTATTGATACAATGAACTGATTAAGTTAACGCTAAGCTCATAATAGGGTTATTTGCGATAGGAGGGATTTGACGGTGAATGTTTCTTTTGAACAGCTCAAAAGTATGGTGGTGTTTTCACAAGTAGTGGAACAAGGGAGTTTAAGTGGCGCCGCTAAACATATCGGACTGTCTCGTGCTGTAGTGAGTTACCATCTGAAAAAACTAGAAGCGCACCTACAAGTTAAGTTACTCAATCGTTCAACAAGAAGTATTAGTTTGACCGAAGAAGGGCAAGCCTATTATCAGTCCTGTAAGGTTATTGCAGAACAAGCTTATTCGGCGAATAAGCAAATTGAAAATATGAAAAGCGAACCAATGGGTTTGATAAGAATGACTTGTCCGGTTAATGCTGGGCTTGAGAACATTGTGCCTGCACTGAATGAATTTAAACGTATGTACCCAAAGATTGAACTGGATGTCATGTTAACAGATGATATCGTGAATATTATTAATCAAGGTATCGATATCGCAATTCGTGGTGCACCTCTGGTGGATTCGACATTACAGGCAACTAAATTGTCTGTACTGCAAACGTGTTTATGTGGCTCGCCTGAATATTTTAATAAACACGGTAGGCCTAAATCACCCAGTGACTTAAGTGTTCACGATTGGGTTATTTATAAACCGTTAAAAAAAGTGCTTGAGCTTAAAAAAGGTAGCCGCTCTTTTAGCATCGAAATGAAGGGCAGTATTAGCACCAATAATGCATCAGCACGAACCGCGTTTGTTGAAGGGGGCCATGGTATTGGCCGGATCCCAACTTATGATGCTTTACCCAAAATCAAACAGGGAACCTTAGAGTCAGTATTAGATGATTATCAATTCAGTGATATTAATATTTATGCGGTGTTTCCGCCTGGCGCTGCAGATTCTAAAAAGATAAGACTTTTATTAGACTTTTTAAAAGCATATTTTGACAAAAAAAGTGTGCGTATGGAATTGAACCATTAATTGTTCCTGATTATTCAGGCGTTTAATCAAACATGTAAATCGACTAAAAATTATACTTGCTAGATAGTAGGTTTGTACCCTGCCTGATGTCTTGAAACTGTGGTATTTATGCTTTTTTTATTTGAAACATTATTTTAGGTAGGGTAATCAACAGACCATACCATCCGGTAAAGAAAACCCAACCAGCAAACAAGTTTATAACCTTGCCATGTGTTGTTTCGTAATGAAAAGAATAGACATCTAGGTTAGTCATTATTGATAACCAAAAAGTCGATGAAAGCACAATCATTAAGACACTCAATGCAAATAATGAAATGGCAGTAACAGCGTTCACATTCCTTTTCTGTTTTGTTTTTATACTGTTTTGGCAGTGACAAATTTTCAATAGTTCGACTCGTTCCATTTCGCAATGTACGCACAAAATTTTTCTTTTGCCAACTTGACTCATCGATGAAGCTTCCAGTTTATCATTAATGTTATTATTAGTTTATTAACTATAAAGAATAAAACGTTAAGGTTCTGTGTATTAAATCAAAGAAAGTGAGTTGATTTTAAATATTGTCACAGTTAATTATTCTTTTTAGAAATAAAGCGGCTGATTTTAAATGATTATTTATTTTTAAATAAAAATAATTCAATTGTTTTTGAAATTTTTATTGTTTATCGAAGGTCTAATTATTCGTGTGGTATGAAATGAAGTGTTTTACGGAATACATGAAATTAAATTGGAGCTTAACATGAATACTAAACTTACATTATCGGCAGCACTCGGATTATTATTGACAAGTTTTGCTGCGCAATCTTCTAGCATAACCTTCCATGACGACCTTGATGTTGATAGTGTCAATGGTGTTGTGATTGAGTTTGAACGTGAAGTCGACTTAGGCACTGGCGAACAGTTAATCGAAGTTAGCTACAGCGACTTGTTCCAAGATAACGCTGATGACTCTGGGCATTGGGTTAAGTCACAGCCTTTGTACTTAAAGTTAGATGTGTCAGGGAATGAAAAATATCACCTAGAATTACCAGAATTATATTCAGCTGATGATGCTAAAGATTTTTTACAAAACCCAGTTTTATCATTAACGATAGATGGTCAACAGCATCAAGATATTACTTTATTAAGTCAGTCTCAATTATTTACACTGTTACTTTTAAACAAATAGCTTATAATTTTATTTACTATTCAATATAGATGATTTAAATACTTGTGTAGACTTATATTTATTATGCTGGCCTTGAACGTTTATTAGTGATTTTTTACAGCTTATTTATATTTTATTATTACTCCATGTCATTTTATATGAAATGGCACTTATTGTGATTAATATCATTGGGCAAACAATGTTTTAAGATGTCGTTATAAAGATGTCGTTATAAAGATGTCGTTATAAAGTGGACGTTATAAAGATGTCGTTATGAACGTGACATTTGAAAGGTGACATTTGAAAGGTGACATTTGAAAAGTGGATAGAAATAAGTAGTTCATCCTAAAATAAACGCCATTTAATATAAATTAAATGGCGTTTTTGTTTGCCGATAGACAAGATGTGCTCAACATGCGCTGTGGTTGCACTAAGTTCATTTGCTAATGAGGGAAAACCTCTATAATTGAGTGTTGTAACTTGCGTTCCCCTGTTAGGATCCTTATCATCGCGATCCCAAATTTAAAAAGGCAGCATCATGGCAATCAGAATCAAGCTTAGACCCAAGCGTGAAAAATCACTCGAACGTAAACATCCTTGGGTATTTGCTAGTGGTATACATAACATTAAAGGTAAGCCGCAAGCAGGTGAAACGGTTGATGTTGTTGCGCATGATGGTCATTGGTTAGGCCGTGGTGCATGGTCGCCAGAATCGCAAATTCAAGTACGAGTTTGGACATTTGATAAAGAAGAGCAAATCGATAAAGACTTCTTTACTCGACGCATTCAGCGTGCACAAGCGGGTCGAGAAGCGCTTATTGCCGAACAAGGGTTAACGGGTTATCGACTGATTGCTGCAGAATCTGATGGACTGCCAGGCATCACCATCGATAAGTATGCCAATGTATTAGTGTGTCAATTATTAAGCACTGGTGCTGATTTCTGGCGTGACACCTTAGTTGAGGTCTTAGCTGAGTTATACCCTGATTGTGCTATTTATGAGCGCTCAGATGTGGACTCTCGTAAGAAAGAAGGGCTGAAGCCTGTCACTGGTTTGCTTCATGGCGACTTGCCTGAAATGCCTGTAGTGATAGAAGAAAATGGTATCAAGATTTCAGTGGATGTGACTAAAGGCCATAAAACAGGTTTTTATTTAGATCAACGTGACAATCGTGCAATTGCAGCGCGTTTTGTTAAAGGCAAGTCGGTATTAAACTGTTTTTGTTATACAGGCACATTTGGCTTATACGCAGCCAACGGCGGCGCGGCCAGCATCGAAAATGTTGATGTATCAAAATTAGCGTTAGATACGGCCCGTTTAAACATGGAAATTAACGGGTTTAGTGATGAGCATGTTAATTACCATGAAGCCGATGTGTTCAAGCTATTACGACAGTATCGTGATGAAGGTAAAACATTTGATGTTATCGTTCTAGACCCACCTAAGTTTGCCGATAACAAGGCGCAGTTAAATGGCGCGTGCCGTGGTTATAAAGATATTAATATGATTGCAATGCAACTGCTTAACCCAGGTGGAACCTTACTGACATTCTCTTGTTCAGGGTTAATGGCTGCCGATTTATTCCAAAAGGTTGTTGCTGATGCTGCGCTGGATGCGAAACGTGATGTACAGTTTATTGATCGTTTAAGCCAAGCTAGCGATCATCCTATTGGCAGTGCATTTCCAGAAGGGTTTTACCTTAAGGGCCTTGTTGCTCGGGTGTTCTAAGGTTTAAGCGGTTTCTTAATGAGTCGTGTTTTACTCATTAACGCGTTAAGGCTACCAATTGGTAGCCTTTTTTTGTTTCGAGAGTTTCTAGAGTTTCGCCATTATATAAAATGTAAAATGATGTTGTTTTGGATAAAAATTCGCAAATTAACGCAGTTTGCATAATGATTATATTAATCGACTTAACAGCTGAGCGAGTAGGTAATGAAAATGAAGGCTTTAATGATAAAACTAGTAGCAGTAGCCAGTTTTTCAATGTTGATGACTAGCGTGCAAGCACACGAAACGTTTGAACTAACCACATCAAATGATGGTACGTATATTCAGTCATTTGAGTTTAGTAATGGCCAAAGTTTAGTGATTGCAGAGGGGCGAATTGAACCTCGCTCAATTGGCTCGATTACCATTAAATTGTTTAAAGATTTATATGTAGGTGACTTTACCCAGGGGATTGTCATACCAAGAGATGGCACCATTCTTAACGTTGAAGTCATGGAGGATACTGATCAAGTACAAAAAGTGAAAATAACCACTGTGACTGCAGGCAGTGGTAATTATCAGTCTTCGCAATTGATTTGTGTCGAGAATAACAAACTATTTGAATGTGAATAAAAACAGGCTGCAAGAGCAGCCTGTTATTTAAAACATAATAAATGAAGTCACTAAGTTAACTGATCCAATAAAGCCCTAGGCTACTCATACATGCGAGCATCATTGTGGCTTCAAAAAACGTTTTGCTACTCAATAAACTCTGCTTTCCTTGCTTCAAGCTTGCGATCAACTGATTTTGCTTATAAAGCCGACAGGTAAGTTGTTCTGTTTGAGGGTCAATAAGTAATTGTAATCGACAGGGTTTACCGCTTTTAAGCTCAATTTTATGGGTACTACGTTGTCCAAAATTAACCTTAGTCGACACGATTTTGTCATTAACTAAAACACGTTCTAATCCGATCCAGTCACTAGCCAGCAATTCAATCTTTTCCTGATTTAATTGATATTTGAAACTCGTCATAAACATCTCCTTGGCTTGTGAACCTACCTTAAGGTAAGCAGACAAATGTGACGTTTTCCAGCGAGAAAAATGAAGTTTTTTTGAATCGATCGGTATGTGTTTGTTGAGATTAAAGATTTTATTTTAATTATTTTTAATTGACAAAATTTACTTTTGAACTAGTAGTTAAAGTATCTGGCTTTTGATGATGACACTATATTTAACATCTTAAAATCATAGGCTTAAGTTTAATTCTCGGCCTTATTGTTATCCACTTTTACCAAGCCGCAATAGTGTCCAAGCAAGTCTCGCCAGCTGACGATCCCAACTAACTCATCATCTTGTAGAACAGGGAAACAGGTAATGCCTTTACTAAGCATTAATTGCGATGCACTTTGGATATCTAATGACGGGGTAATAGTAATTGGCCCGTGAGCCATCACCTGATGAACGCGTTTATTGAGGGTCTCAATGTCTCTGGTGAGCTCTGCTGCTGTGCCTAAATTAGGGCTGAGAGCATTGAGCAAATCAGTACGGGCTAAAATGCCTGAAATGGTTTTGTTTTCATCAAGCACCACTAAATGATGAAAAGGCACATTATCAAATATTTCTTTTGCTGTGCTAATGCGGTCATCCATTTCAATGGTGACCACTCTCGGGCTCATTATTTGCTCAATTGTGACCATGATGATCCTCCTTTTCAATTAATCTATTTATATCAGACAATTGTAAAGTGAACAAATCATCACAGCCTTTATTTGCGGTATTCAAACCATATAAAAAGTCGCTGTTAGTCTATATTTTTAGTCTTTGAGTGATAATCGATGTAGCGCTGACGTTTTTTAGGCTTAAGAGCATGAACATCCACCAAAACCAGTCCGTCAATACAATTGCCGAAGTCAGTATCAATACCAAAATCGAGAAACTTCACACCATCATCTTGGCAAAGTTCACCATATTGCTTATAAAGCGGAGGCACTGCCGCGCCCATGTTTGCCAAGGTGTGCTTTAACACCTTAAAACAGCTTGAGTAATCATTATCCTGATATAAACCGTTCAACTGGTGTAGACGTTCATCTGTGAACTGATAGGGGCTATTAGATTGTGCCAGTTCGTTTGGCATTGAAAAGTGTTGCTGGTAAAAATGCACCATCATTTCTTTGGCTTGCTCAGGTAATTGGTCGCTAATCGACACAGGGCCAAATAAATATCTAAATTGCGGGTTTTTAGCTAAATAAGCGCCAATCCCTAACCATAAATAATCAAGACTCCGTTTACCCCAATATTTAGGTTGTACAAAACTTCTACCTAGCTCAAGTCCGCTTTCAAAATATGGCGCAAACTCATCTGAATACTTAAATAATGACTGGCTATATAGCTTTTCTGGGCCTTGTTCTTCATGGACTTTCTTAGCACTGGCGAATCGGTATGAGCCGACAATTTCCAATGCATCTTTATCCCACAACACTAAGTGCTGATAGTAAGGATCGTATTGATCGTTATCGCGGCGATTACCGCTGCCTTCGCCGACCGCGCGAAAAGCGATTTCACGTAATCTGCCAATTTCACGCATGATTGGGCTGCAATGATGGTGCTGATATAAAAATATCTGTTTGTTGTCGTTAGTCTCACCCAGTAACTCACACTGCTGCAGCGCATGTTGCAACTCACTTCGCGACTCAGGATGAGCGATTGCGTTTTGTGTAGCAAAAAGCGGGCTGCGGTTTTTACCAATCCGATAAAGATGATTCTTAAGCAACTGTACTTTGGTTTTACGGGAAAAGTCATTGCTGGTTATGGCTTCTTTGGGGATCAATTGCCCAATACGAACAGGCATAGTGCGCTTGGCTTGTTTAAACATCTCTTTGACCAGCATTAAGCTCGCAAGGGGTTTGTAAATCATCGATGCGCCGTAAAACGCTGCTGAGTTTTTAGCATCAACGAATATGGGTAACAAAGGTGCATTGCAAGTGTTAGCCATTTTTAAAAAGCCTGAATGCCACTTTAAGTCGGTCACGCCAGAAGGTCGTAACCGTGATACTTCTCCAGATGGAAAAATCAGAACTGCACCTTCACTTTTGAGATGAAAGTGAATATTTTCAAGATGTTGCCTTGGGGTTCCACCAGACATGTTATTAACAGGCAACAATAAGGAATGCATGGGCTCTAGCGCCATTAATAACTCGTTTGCTACCACTTTAATATCGGGTCTGACTTTACTGATGAGTTTTATTAATGCCAGTGCGTCGAGTGAGCCGATAGGGTGGTTGGCGTAGATCACCACTCGACCTTCTATGGGAATGTTTTCGATTTCATTACTTGGCACTGAATAATTAAAGTCAAAACACTCCAGAACGTGCTCAACAAAATCAACGCCTTTTAAATATGAAAATTCAGCCGCTATTTCATTGCACTGCTTTTCATTAAGTAAGTAACGCAGCATGGCCTTAGTGGGGGTCGCAAGCCATGGGGTTTGGTTCAGTTTGGGTAAGTTCTGCTGAACTACGTTCTCTACGGAAAAAATCATTTTGATGACCTTTGTTGTTATCAATGCGAAAAAGCGGTTTTACTTAACTCACATTTAGTTCGCTAACAGTATTGGTTAAGCGACTTTCTGCTTAAATTCACTGCTTGGCTGCACGTTAAGTTGGAATTGTTTAATGACTTTGGTGGTGGATGCTTCGTCACTCCAACGTAATAGTTGTAATTGACCGCTGAAGGTTTCTGCTATTAAGGTGCAGTTTTCAACCCAGTCACCGTCGTTGGCGTAAATAATGTCATCGTGAAGTGACAATTCAGGTTGATGAATATGACCGCAAACAACCGCTTGTACCTGTTGAGTTTTGGCATAACGTAAAACGGCATCTCGGTACATTTCTATCGCATGTTGTGCTTTGTTGACCCGCAGTTTGACGTAACTTGCTAGTGACCAGTATGGAAAGCCACAAGCGTGTCTGATTTGATGTAATTTACGGTTAAGGAACAGTAATACGTCATATAAATGGTCCCCTAATTTGGCATACGCACGGCTAACACAAACTTCAGAGTCAAACTGGTCGCCATGAAGCATTAAGATTTTTTCGCCTGTGATGCATTCATGGATATATTCATTTGCCATGGTTATTCCCCACAAATGAAAGTCGGTATAAGACTTAAAGGCTTCATCGTGGTTACCTGGGATATATTTTATCTGGGTGCCATCTTTGGCCAGTTGCAGTAATTTTTGTAAGACGAGGTTATGGGTTTCCGGCCAATAAACTTTCCGCTTCAGTGCCCAAATATCAATAACGTCGCCGACTAAGTAAATTTGCGCTGCTTTTGTTTGAGTCAGTAAATTCAGCAGAAATTCAGCCTTACAATCAACACTGCCTAAATGAATATCTGATAGCCAAAGGGCATTGAACTGTTGTTTTATATTTTCAGGAGGAAGCGATCGACCATTGGCAGTTATCGCTTCAGAGAATGGATTAAAGTTTGCTTTGTTATCAACATGACTTTGAGACATTGACGCTTCCCTGAATATGGATTTCAAGGCTAGCTTATGGGACGTTTTTGAATAACAGATGACGATAGTATGTCAAATCGGTGACAAACTTTATAAAACAACAGGTTGGCAATAGGTGATGAATTAAGCGTTTTAAATGATTTGCAGTGAATAGAAAGCTGCTAACACTTTATTAATAGACATAAAAAAGGGAGTCACTGTTTAGTGACTCCCTTTCATTTCTAACTGGTTTCGAATAACCAGATTATTTTGCTGCGTTAATGATGGCGCGAGCCATGTCATCTGCAACATCACCTGTTGTACGGTTATCTTTTTCAGCTTCATCAAAAATTTTGATTAAGGTGGTGTAGATTTCTTCTACTTTTGCGCTTGATTTAGCCGCATCATAATCACTTTCGAAAGAGACATTAATAATACCGCCAGCATTAATCACGTAATCTGGAGCGTATAAAATACCTTTATCTTTCAGGATTTCACCATGACGAACTTCGGCTAGTTGGTTGTTCGCGCAACCAGCAACAATCGTTGCTTTCAACTGTGGGATAGTCGTGTCATTAATCGTAGCGCCAAGTGCACAAGGTGCATATACATCAACATCTTGGCTATAGATATCTTGTGGAGCAACGACTGTCGCACCAAATTCTGTCGCCACTTTATCTAAAGATGCTTGGTGAATATCGGTAACGATAAGTTCAGCGCCTTCTTCATGCAAATGCTTACATAAGTAGTAACCTACGTGACCCACGCCTTGAACTGAAATCTTAAGACCTTTAAGACTATCAATACCGCGTTGATGCTTAACGGCTGCTTTGATGCCTAAGTAAGTTCCTAAAGCTGTGAAAGGAGAAGGATCGCCACTTTTACCTTCAAGACCTGCCATGTAAGGCGTTTCTTGATGTGCAATCATGATATCTGCAGTTGAAACACCCACATCTTCAGCTGAAAAGTACTTGCCGCCAAGTGTATGAATGCAACGGCCAAATGCACGGAATAGCGCTTCACGATCTGTTGTTTTAGGATCGGCAATAATCACTGACTTACCGCCACCCATAGTTAAACCTGCAAGGGCATTTTTGTATGTCATGCCGCGCGAGAGGCGTAATACATCGTTTACTGCTTCATCATCTGAATCGTAGTTCCACATACGACAACCACCTACGGCAGGGCCGAGGTTAGTGTTATGAATTGCAATGATTGCTTTTAAGCCACTTTCTTCATCTTGACAAAAAACGACTTGTTCGTGGTTATCAAACGATACATGATTAAATAAAGCCACTGGTGATCTCCGCTGTGCGATAAAATAGTCGTTAGAGTTATACGGGATAACGACTGCTTGTTATTATTTATTGCAGAACGATAGCATTTAGCGATACTCTCAACAAAGATAGATTCATATAATTTTGTGATCTACGTGGCAATTTAGCTTGCCACTTTACGTAAACGTAAACTTTTTATGCGTTTCGTTACATTTGTCACCTTTTTATAGGTGTTGATGTTATTTTATGATGACAAATATAACAATAAAATAGGAAGAAAGAATGACCGAATCAGTGGCTGAGCCTAAAGTAGAACAACCCGATCCAGAAGTGCAAAGACAACAATGGGTCCAAGCGCAATTTCAAAAAGCCAATCGTTTCCTTGCTGAGAAAGGGGTCATCCCGTCTAAAGTACTTGCTGATGAAAGCCGTTACCTTGTGCCTTACCTCGCTATTTGGAAAATGGAATCTAAGCAACCGACTAAACAAACGTTCTGGGTTATGTCTGGTGACTTACCTTCAGATTATGTCGACGTGAAAGTAGCGGGTACTGCACGTGAAGCAATTCGTCATTTTTCAATGATGTGGCAGTTAAAAGCTGAGAACCTGCATAAGTCAGGCGCGACACGTGATGAAACCCAACTAAAATTTGCTAATTTATTGGTATCTCGTGCAGAGAGCCTTTACAACATGCAAAATGATGAGAAGCTATGGGAAGAGCAAGCTTAGTTTTGACAACAAACTTTTGAGTTAACAAATGAATGTTAGCGAACAATAAAGGCACCTTAAGGTGCCTTTATTATGTCTAACGGATTTATTATTTATAAACGTATTTATGTATCGATGTACCTATGAATGAATTAAAGCGTTATTTTCTGTTCAAATGACGCTGCATTAAATTCTGGTTAACTTCAGCCATAGAAAGTTGCTGATCTTCTAACAAAACAATCAAGTGATACATCAAATCAGAGGCTTCATTAATCAACTCTTCTTTATCATGAGTTGCTGCAGCTAAGGCTGTTTCTAAGCCTTCTTCACCGACTTTTTGCGCAATTCGTTTAGTACCTCGTTCAAATAAAGAAGCGGTGTAACTTGAATCTGCACTTTGTCCTTTGCGAGAAATGATCACATTGGTTAAGTTATCGATAAACGAATGTGCGTTGCCGTCAGGCCAGCAACTTTCAGTGCCTGTGTGACAAGTTGGACCATTTGGAATGACTTGTACCAGCAAGCTGTCATTATCACAATCTTTATCAATAGCCACTAGATCTAACGTGTTCCCAGAGGTTTCACCTTTAGTCCATAAACGTTGTTTTGAACGACTATAAAAGGTGACTTTTCCTGTGGCTAAGGTATGTTCTAAAGCGGCCTTATCCATATAACCTAACATGAGCACCTTGCCAGTCAGGTGATTCTGAACAACTGCAGGGAGCATGTTGTCTTGTTTATCCCAAGCCAGTTCTGAAGTGTCAAATTTTACTGTTGAAGATTGTGTCATTATTCTTTTCTCTTGTTAATTAGCACATCTGTCTTATTTAGTGGCGTTTAAATGACTATATTTAATTATAGACGTATCGCAATATTCTCATTGGCTAAGTATTTTTTTAACTCATTGATATCAATTATGCCTTTGTGAAATACACTAGCGGCAAGTGCTGCATCAACATTGGCTTGTTCAAACACTTCTTTAAAGTGCGCCATGGTTCCTGCGCCGCCAGAAGCAATTAATGGCACATCACATATCGCTCTGACAATGCTGAGCTGTTTAATATCATAACCACCACGAACGCCATCTTGGTTCATCACATTGAGTACGATTTCACCGCAACCTCGTTTTTGCACTTCTTCAACCCAATCTTGGGTAAACCATTGCGTATCTTTGGTCGCAGCCTCGTCACCGGTAAATTGTTTAACCTTATAGCTGTCTGACTCGGCGTCATAAAATGAGTCAATGCCTATCACGATACATTGTCGGCCGAACTCATCTTGTAAGCGCGAAATCAAGCTAGGGTCGCTAAGTGCAGGGGAGTTAATTGAAATCTTATCCGCCCCATAAGCCAGCATTTGTCTTGCTTGTTCGATAGTTTTAATCCCGCCAGCAACACAAAATGGAATATCAATTTGTGCTGCAACACGGCTCACCCAAGATTTATCAATGACTCTGTCGTGGGCACTGGCAGTGATATCGTAAAATACTAATTCATCGGCGCCTTCGAGCGCGTATCTTGCGGCTAATGGCTCAATGTCACCAATGATTTCATGGTTACGAAACTTCACACCTTTAACAACTTGACCGTCACGGACATCAAGACAAGGGACTAAACGTTTGGCCAACATGCAATTGCCTCCGCAACAGTAAAGTTCTCAATTAATAAGGCTTTGCCAATAATGATACCGTTAACTTTGCTATTTCTTACCGCTGCAACATCATCAAGTGTGGCAATGCCACCAGATGCCTGCCAATTTATTTCTGGATATGTGCTTGCAAGCTCTTGATATAAGTCAGTGTTTGCCCCTTGAAGGGTACCATCACGGCTAATATCGGTGACTAAAGCATGTTTCAGTCCAACGGTACTGAATTCGCTCACAAGGGATTCAAGTGACTTGCCGCCTCCAGTTTGCCAACCAGAAACTGCGACAATTTTTTCACCTTGCTCATTAATGTTCACATCTAATGCTAAACAAATCGCATCGCTACCGTATTTCACAAACCAGCTTTTAACCAGTTCAGGTTCTTTAACCGCAAGCGATCCGATAACGACACGCTTAACGCCAATATCGAGTAATTCTTTAACTTGCTGCTCACTGCGGATCCCACCACCGACTTGAATGTCAGTGTTAAGTCCTGCTGCTAATTCTGAAATCAGTTTTATTTGACGTTTTTCAGGATTTTTTGCACCGGTTAAGTCCACAATATGAAGTAAGTTAGCACCCTGAGCTTCATATGATTGCAGCTGTGCTAAAGGGCTTAAATCAAAGGTCGTTTTTTGTTGATAATCACCTTGGTATAAACGTACAACTTGGCCATCGATCAAATCAATTGCTGGAATAATCATGCTTGGCTCCCCATGTTCAGGAAATTCTGTAATATTTTTGAGCCGATAGCGGCACTTTTCTCTGGATGAAATTGCACCCCGAAGAAGTTATCTTTACCGATGGCAGCACTAAATGATTCACCGTATTGTGATGTGGCAATCGTGTATTCACTGATTGGCGCTTTAAAACTATGGACAAAGTACACATAGCTACCATCTTCAATACCATCAAAAAGAGGGTGGTCTGAGACTGAGATTTGATTCCACCCCATATGAGGTAATGGCAAACCTTGACTGTCTAAGTCATTTATTTGTGTCGGAATCAAGCCTAAACAATCGATATCACTATCCGTGCGCCCGCCATGTTCATTGGATTTTTCTGCTAGCATCTGCATGCCTAAACATACGCCCATCACAGGCTGAGTTAGGCTATTAATGATTGTGACTAAGTCACGGTTCACTAACGCATCCATCGCAGCACCTGCTGTACCAACACCTGGTAAAACTACACGTGCGGCAGATTTAATCACTTGATGATCGGCAGATACAATGACATTAGCTTGTAAACGCTCGAAGGCGAATCTTACAGAGCTTAAATTTGCACAGCCTGTATCAAGAATCACAGTCGTGTTTGCTTGATTCACAGCACTCACATTATTCACCCTACTTAAACCATTGTCTGTTGTCGTTGAGTTTGTCATTTGTACAACCTTAAAGAACACCTTTACTTGAAGGTAAAATATCACCCTCGACTTTAACCGCTTGACGCAGTGTTCTACCTAACACTTTAAACAAGGCTTCAACCTTGTGGTGATCGTTATCACCTTCAGTACTGATGTGCAGGGTACAACGAAGACCATCTGCGAATGAACGGAAAAAGTGTGGCACCATTTCAGTGGCCATTTCACCTACCATTTCTCGGTCAAATTGTGCATTGAACTTGATGAGTGGGCGACCAGAGATATCCATTAGACATTCACCGTTTGCTTCATCCATAGGTAAGCTAAAACCAAAGCGCGCAATGCCACGTTTATCGCCTAATGCTTGACGTAGTGCATCACCAATAGCGAGTGCGGTATCTTCGACACTGTGGTGATCATCAATTTCTAAATCACCATCAACACTCACGTCCATTTTGAAATTACCGTGGGTTTGGATTTGATCAAGCATATGGTCAAAAAAGCCAATGCCAGTATCAATTTTGCCTTTGCTGGTATCGTCTAGGTTAATGTTAACTTTGATATCAGTTTCTTTGGTCGTACGTACCACTTCACTGGTGCGTCCTTTATTTAGCAGGGCATCGGTAATGGCTAACCAATCTAAGCTTTCACGTTGATATTGAAAGCTGGCAATGCCCATTGCATTAGCCAGTTCAACATCGGTATGGCGATCGCCAATGACTGCTGAAGTGGTAAAATCGACTTTACCTTGGGTTAAGTACTCTTTAACTAAGCCAAGTTTAGGTTTACGGCAGCTGCAATTTTCATGGTCAAAATGTGGACAAATGACCACGTCATCAAATTTAATCCCTTGGCTTTCGAATATTTGCATCATCATATTATGTGGTGCATCAAAGTCAGCTTGTGGGAAAGAGTCTGTGCCTAAACCATCTTGGTTTGAGACCATGACTAGGCGAAAGCCCGCATTTTGTAATTTTAACAATGACGGAATTACTTGCGGTTCAAAGACAAGTTTTTCTAATTTATCTAATTGCTTATCAATTGCCGGTTCTTCGACTAATGTGCCATCTCTATCAATAAACAATATTTTCTGCTTCATGGGACTTCCTTAAATTTTTTGTCATTCTGTATGGTTATCAGTGACGTTCTCACGAGGTTAAACACTAAGGGTTACTGCTGTATACAGCACTAACTTATGCCTTAATTCATGCCCTAACTCGAGCCCTGATAACGCTATTATTTGTTTTTACTAAAGATGGCAATGAGCCTATCGGTATCTGATTCTTGGCTGAAACTAAAACGAATTCGATTTTTTAAGCGTACATCTTTATATGCTCTTGCGACTATCCCAGCCTGCTGCAGCGATTGGCTGACTGCATCTGTGTTAGTAAATTCTGCTAACACAAAGTTGCCATTAGCGGGTAGCACTTTGGCACCGTAAGCTTCAAGCGCTTGGCTTAAGCGTTTACCTTGCTCAGCTAATAGACTCACTTGCTGACGCATTAATTCAACCCCCTGGGTTGATAACGCTTTTTCTGCCACTTCAGATACAGGTAGCGGCACAGGGTAAGGGGCGATGACGCGCATGATTAAATCGATAATGTCAGTGTTTGCCATTAAAAATCCACAACGCGCACCTGCAAGTGCAAAGGCTTTAGATAGGGTTCTTAGCACCACAAGGTTTGGGTATTTCTCGATTAAATCCGCGACTGAATACTCAGCTGAAAATTCAATGTACGCTTCATCGATAACCACAATAGCATTAGGCATAGCGGCAATAGCCTGTTCAATGTCTTGTTTGCTAATGATGGTACCCGTAGGGTTATTCGGATTACAAATAAAGACAACTTTGGCACCCGCAGTTTGCTCAGCAAAACCATAAGGTAGTTGATATTCATCAGTTAACGATAAATTAATAACATCAACATTCACGGTTTTGGCACTGATGGCATACATACCATAAGTGGGCCCGAAACAGGCAATACTGTCTTTTACTGGGGTGCAAAAAGCGCGAATAAGAAGTTCAATGCCTTCATCTGCGCCACGAGTTGAAACAATTGACTTTGCTGCCACGCCCGAATATTCACTGTATGCTTTTATCAAACTTTCAGGCTGGCATTCAGGGTAACGATTAAGTTTATTGAGTTCACTATTATTAAATGGTGATTCATTAGCATTAATCCATACATCACCACGACCACCAATACGTCTTGCGCTTTCATAAGGCGTAAGATCAAGTAACTCAGGTCTAGCGAGCCTTTGTGCGAGTGTTAATTCGCTGTTTTGCTTTATGGAATTAGCCATTATCTTCTTCTTTATTTAACCAGTGGTGATGTATGCGTTTATAACGAAGCCAGTCTAATGGCTACGGCATTTTTATGTGCATCAAGTAGTTCGTTTTCAGCTAATATCATGACTGTTTCCCCTAAACTTTGTAAGCCTTGTGGGGTGAGCTCTTGTACCGTAAAACGGCGCGAGAAATCAGCGAGCGATAAACTTGAAACACTGCGGCTGTAGCCATATGTCGGTAATACATGGTTTGTGCCACTGGCATAATCACCAACAGACTCAGGTGTATATGCCCCTAAAAACACACTACCGGCAGCACGTATATTGGCTAAAATGGCTCTTGGGTTTTCAGTCTGAATAATTAAATGTTCAGGGCCGTATAGGTTTGAAACCATCGCAGCTTCAGTCATGTCTTTCACTAATATAGTGCGGCTACAACTTAAGGCTTCTGCTGCAATATCTTGGCGAGAAAGTTCAGCAAGCTGTTTTTCTAGTTCAACATTGACCGCATCGGCGATATTGGCTGATTCAGTTACTAACATCACTTGCGAGTCTGGGCCGTGCTCTGCCTGAGACAATAAATCGGCTGCGATAAATGCAGGGTTTGATTTCTCATCTGCAATGACGAGTACTTCTGATGGCCCTGCTGGCATATCAATGGCGACACTACAGCGACCATCTTGCGATACTAAACGTTTTGCTTCGGTAACAAAGCGGTTTCCTGGTCCGAATATTTTATCGACTGCAGGAACTGATTCCGTACCAAAAGCCAGGGCGGCAATCGCTTGAGCACCGCCCACTTGATAGATCTCAGTAATACCACACACTTTGGCTGCGTAAACAATCGCATCATTGATGGGTGGTGGGCTTACTAGCACTCTTTGCTCACAACCTGCAATTCTTGCGGGTAGTGCTAGCATCATGACGGTAGAAATCAACGGAGCACTGCCACCAGGAATATACAAACCCACTTTTTCAATCGCTTCAGAGCGAAGTTCGCAGCGAATACCCGGCTGAGTTTCCACATCAATAGCTTTGAAAGCCTGTGCCTGGTGAAATGTCTCGATATTGCTAACCGCATTTGCAACTGCTTGTTTAACGTCATCACTGACTCTTTCACAAGCTTGTTCTATCTCAAGTGCCGATAAACCCAAAGATGAAACATTAATACCATCAAAACGTTGGCTATACTGCTTAAGTGCTTCATCTCCATCTGCAACGACGGTATTGATGATGTCACGTACAGACTGTTCAACACTGTTGTCGCCAATCAAAGGCGAGCGAAGTAACGCTTGCTGCTGTGCTTGTTGGCTTAATTGATCCCAATTAAGTATTTGCATTGATTGTTTGATTTGCATTTACCGCTCCGCTACTGCTATTTCGTTAACGCTAGTATTTTTATCTGCTGATGAGTTATTAAAACTAGCCAGCCATTTTTTCAATTGGCATCACTAGAATTGAGCTAGCACCGAGCGCCGTTAACTCTTCCATTGTGTCCCAGAATAAATCTTCTGTGCTGACTGCGTGAATTGCGACGCGATCAGTATCATCGTTAAGTGGTAAAACCGTTGGGTTTTCAGCACCTGGCAGTAGGGCTACAATTTGATCTAATGTTTCTCTAGGTGCGTGCAATAAGATGTACTTACTTTCGCGGGCACGAACTACGCCGTTCATGCGAGATAAGATTTTATCGATTAATGCTTGTTTACCGGGCTCTTGCTCTTCAGCTGACTGGATAATACAAGCCATTGATTGGTAGATAACGTCAGTTTCGTACAATCCATTGGCTTCAAGGGTTGCACCTGTTGAAACTAGATCGCAAATCCCATCAGACAGACCTGCACGCGGCGCGACTTCAACAGAGCCTTTTAACATACAGTCACTGTAGTTAATGCCTTTTTCCTGCATATAGCGGCGAAGCAGGTTAGGGTATGAAGTCGCAATGCGAAGTCCTTCAAGTGAGCTGGCATTTTCATAGCTAAACTCATTTGGTACGGCTAATGATAAGCGACAAGCACCAAAGTCTAATTCACGCAGCTTTACACACTCAGCTGGCTTGCCTAAAGTTTGGCGTTCAATTTGTTCTTCTTCGAGAACATTCTCGCCAATAATACCTAAATCAACGACACCGTCCATGACCAAACCTGGAATGTCATCATCACGTACACGTAGTAAATCGATTGGCATATTGTCAGCGTGAACGATGAGTCGTTGCTCATTCACATTGAATTTAACGCCACAACTTTTCAGTAATTTTTGTGACTCTTTTGATAGTCGACCAGATTTTTGAATCGCAATACGCAGTCTGTTATTTTCGCTCATGGTGTAACCCCTAATAAATTTAATATAAAAACAATAATTTAAGCCTAAAAACTAAAAAACCCCTGAAATTTCTTTCAGGGGTTTGTGTATTTTTTTACAACCGCCTGAAGGAAATAGTCCTCCGGCAGTGAGCATCCGAAGGCTACCGCAAATGGTGATGATGATGGTTTGTATCGATTCGGATGAACATAATAAATTCTCTTTAAATTAGCTTGTGTAATTTCATTACAAACAATCTAACCCCTTTTAAATTTGTTTGCAATACAGAATAAAGACTTATTGTGATTTTTTTTAAAATAAAAAATATAACTTATATCAGTATGATTTTTAGACTTATTTTTACTCTGTTTGTATATACAAGTAAGCGAAAACTGCTGATATATCGACAGCTTTTATTGTGAAAATTTTATAAAGGAAATAAAAGTAAGAAAGTTAATTTCAAACTTAGTCTTACTCGTCAATTCAACTTAATATTTAATGTTACCTAGTATTTGAATTGTTAAGCGTGCTAATTACATAGATAATATGATAGATAAAAGCCGTTAGTCTGATAACCCGATAAAAAGTGGTACCAATGAGTTCATCTTTAAGAGTTAATTGTGAGCAGTAGATTACAAAAAGAAGTCGAATTAGCTTTTTCATCTGAAGGCGCTTTAGCGAAAAGTATTCATCAATACCGACCAAGACAGAGCCAGTTTGATATGGCAATGGCGGTGAGTGATGCCGTCGCGAATAAGCACAATCTCATTTTAGAAGCGGGTACAGGCGTTGGTAAAACTTATGCTTATCTGATCCCTGCATTATTGAGTGGCAAACAAGTTATCATCAGTACCGGCAGTAAAAACCTTCAAGAGCAATTATTTTTTAAAGATTTACCCTTATTGCTGAAAATGTTTTCTGTCGCGCCAAAAACTGCTTTATTAAAGGGCCGCAGTAACTATTTATGTCAGCTAAGGCTTGAGAAAAACCTGCAGAACATCAGCAAAATGTCTCCTCAAGTGGTAGATGAACTCATTAAGATCAACCAGTGGGCCAGTATGACCAAAGATGGTGATATTGGAAACCTGACTGCCGTTGCTGAAAACTCTGCCACTATTGGCACGGTGACTAGCACTAAAGAAAGCTGTACGGGTAAAAAGTGCGCTTATTACGATGCTTGCTTTAGTCGTAAAGCAAAAATTAAAGCCCAGGATGCAAAAGTGGTGGTGGTCAATCATCATTTGTTTTTTGCTGATCGCTTATTAAAAGACACAGGCTTTGCTGAATTATTACCTGAAGCGGACGTGGTGGTGTTCGATGAAGCGCATTTAGTGCCAGATGTTTGCATTAATTATTTTGGCCAACAAATTGCCACGCGAGATATAGACCGTCTATTAAATCAGGTGATTGATGTTTATCGCACCGAGCTGCGTGACACCATCCAATTAGAGCAATTAAGTCAGCGAAGCTTAGTGAAATTATCCCATTGGCAAAACGAGTTACTGGAAGCTGAAGTGACCGATTGGCGCCAAGTCATATCGAACAAAGCACTTGCGACTCAATCATGGGACTTATTAACCGAGCTGATGACAATTTTGAAGGTCACCACTGAGCATGTCGGGCGTAGCGAGACATTAGATTCAATCGTCACACAACTTGCTACTTTGATTGGTAATTTGCAGAGCTATTTTGAATGCCATGATCAAAACGCCGCGTACAGTGTTGAACCTAGTGGCCGCTTTACCATGTTGAGAGTTGCGCCAATTAATATTGCCAAACAATGTCAGCAGTTATTTGATAAAAACACCCAATGGATTTTTACCTCAGCGACATTGCAAGTAAATCGTCAGCTTAAACATTTCGCAGACGAATTAGGTTTAGGAAAAGCAAAACAAATTATTCTAGATAGCCCATTTGATTACCCAAATCAGGCGTTATTTTGTGTGCCAAGGCATCTGGCTAAATCAGGCCAATCTGCGGCTAATGTCAATCAACTCGTTGATGTTTGCACTCAAGCTATTAATGCAGCGCAAGGCCGTACCTTTATTTTATTTACCAGCCATCACATGCTACAGCAAGTGGCAATAGCACTGCAGCGTAAGGTCAATTACCCTTTATTAGTCCAAGGCCAAGCCAGTAAGCAAAGCTTATTGAATAAATTCCGTCAGCTCGGCAATGGGGTTTTACTGGGTACTAGCAGTTTTTGGGAAGGCATTGATGTTAGGGGACGTTTATTAAGTTGCGTGATCATTGATAAACTGCCATTTGTATCACCTGACGATACCTTATACCGTGCAAGAGCCGCCAATGCAGAGCGCAGTAATAAAGATCCATTTCAGACTATTTCATTACCTCAAGCAGTGATCAGTTTGAAGCAAGGAGTAGGGCGTTTGATAAGGGATGAAAAAGATCGCGGCGTATTAATTTTGTGTGATAACCGTATAGTGAACCGTCCATATGGTGAAGCTTTTATTAACTCTTTGCCGCCAATGAGCCGTACTCGAGATTTAGATACTGCGTTAAGCTTTTTAAAACGTATCCCATAAGTTATTATATCGTCCATTATTTAAAGATATATTCTAGGGCCTGTTGATCTTTGCTGGTTAAGTTTAGTTCGAAATAAAAGCGTTGTAATCGAGGCGGATGAGTTGATGCCTAGTCATCTAAGCATAATGCATCCAACAAAGAGTAAAACGCTTTTAATCGAACCCCTTGGGCAGCGTTTGTTGGCCATTTTTACTACGTTATCGACTTTTTATGTAGAATAACTACACTACAAAGTCTCTGCCTTGTATAAATGGCCAACAACTCGCTGCAAAAACAACCATGAAAGATCAACAGGCCCTAGGGTTAACAAGGCTTACATGACTCAAATTGATTCAGATTTAACAATACTTGCATTAGATACTTGTACAGAATCTTGTTCTGCGGCTTTAATTAAACAGCAGCAACGATTTAGCCGCTCAGCGAATGCACCAAGAGAGCACAGTCAGCGTTTATTGCCAATGGTTGATGAAGTATTAAAAGAAGCCGAGATCAAAATTGCAGATGTAAACTTGATTGCATATGGCCGTGGACCTGGGAGCTTTACCGGGATCCGTATCTGCACAAGCATGACGCAAGGTTTAGCCCTAGGACATGATATTCCTGTTATTGGCATATCGACGTTAGCGACAATGGCACAAATGGCCATTGACTCAGCTGATGCAAAACAAGTTTTTGTCGCTATTGACGCTAGAATGAATGAAATTTACTGGGGTCAGTTTATTGCAGTCGACGGCATTGCGACTTTGGTTGACGAAGAGTATGTGACCAACCCAGATAAAGTCACGCTTACGTTAGATTCTAAGCAACAAATTATGCTTTGCGGCACAGGCTTTGATGCTTACCCAGATTTGTTAGCTGAAGTTGATTCAATCATCATGACAGATATTAAACTTCCTGATGCTGAAGCTATGCTTAAGTTAGCTAAGGTTGGTTTTGAGCAAGGTTTATCTACGACAGTTGATGATTTAGCACCAGTTTACCTTCGGGATACTGTGACTTGGAAAAAGCTTCCTGGCAGAGAATAACCTAGGTTATCATCACATTTTGAATCTGTGCACGTGAGTTAATTAACCAAAGGAGGACAATTTATGCAACCAGCTATGCAATCAACTATGCACTCATCAATGCAATCATCAATGTATTCGGCCGTTCAGCCATTGTCTTCCTATAACCCTTTCTCAATCAGTAATGGTTCGGCGCCTCAGGCTATTAAGCCAAACGCTTCAGCTCAAGTAGATGCTGTTAGTGATATATCAGCCATTAAAGCGCAATCAAAAACCAACGCTGCAGTTAATAACGTTAATCAAAATGATGGCCAACTTGTTCCGGATAATGAGCAAGTGCTTTATTTTGATGAGTCAGCGATAAAATCTGCTGTTGATGCCAAAGTACAATATGATCAACAAACATCAAGTCATGCTCATCAGCATCATTCTCAAGGCAGTGAAGGTGCAATAAAAGAATACCTGCTCAATCAGCACGCTGCTCAACGGGATCAAATTCAACAAATGGTGGGCATTGATTTATATGCATGAACCTAAGCCGAAAAGCTTATCTGCTATTCCGTCCAAAGGGTTATTTTTTCTAGAACTTTTTGTGGCATTCCTTATTACCAAATTGCCTATTATTAGTATCCCATTTAAATGGTTTGAAAGTTACTTTCATGAAATTTCTCATGGAATAGCCGCTATTATTACCGGTGGTATGGTTAATCAAATCCAGTTATTTCCAAACGGTGCGGGCTTGTGTTTCACCCAAGGTGGCTTTGCGCCATTAATCACCTTCAGTGGCTATTTTGGCGCTGCGCTTTGGGGATATCTTATATTTTTATTAGCCACATGGCGCGCCGGAATCCGCTTTACTTTAGGTTTACTAGGCTTAACAGTCGTGGCATCTATTGTGTTTTGGGCGCGAGATATACTCACCATTGGTATTCTCATTTCTCTGGCAATGTTTTTATTACTGCCGCTTAAATTTGACCATAGTGCCTGGTTGAATAGTTTATTGCGTATTCTCGGTCTTATGATTGTGCTCAATGCCATGACAAGCCCTACGGTATTATTTGGGCTATCTACTCAAGGTGATGCAGCTAAGCTTTCTCAGCTTACTTGGTTGCCTTCTTGGCTCTGGGTCATCATGTGGTTGGTGTTTAGTTGTTTTATGTTATGGATGTGCTGGCGAAGAGTTGACGACAAAAAGCCAGAAACAGTTTAGAGTGATCAACTTAGCAACATTTGCCGTATCAGTTACTGATTTTAAAAGACAATTTCTTCAGGGAGAAGACAATGAAACGTACGTTACTATTAACCACTGCGCTGGGATTAAGTACACTAGGTTTAGCCACAGTCAGTAGTAGTGTCATTGCACATGACCATGCAAGCAGCGAAAAAGTCCAAGCAGTCAAAATTAACCCACAACTTGCAGCAGCCGTTGCGAGTGAATTTCGTAGCGAAAAAAATGCTGCACGTGATGAATATCGTAATCCAGCTGAAACTCTCGCGTTTTTAGGTATTCAACCAGATGATACCGTTATTGAACTATGGCCAGGCGGTGGTTGGTATACTGAAATTTTAGCGCCTTACTTAGCTGAAAAGGGCAAGTACATTGGTGGTATTTTTGAGACTAACCCGAAAGAAGATACTAAACGTACGCAGTACTATGCTAAATCGGGCAAAAAATTTGAAACTTGGTTAAGTGACAACAAAGAAGCGGTAGGTAATGCTTCAACCGTGACTTTCCAGCCTCCTGCATCAGTTGATTTAGGTATCGATAAAAGTGCTGATTATGTACTGACTTTCCGAAATCTTCATAATTGGGCTGGTCAAAAACAGCTAGAAAACGCGTTCACTGCATCTTATAAAGTGCTTAAAGATGGCGGAATATTTGGCGTTGTTGAACATCGAGCAAACCCAGGAATGTCGTTTGACAGTGGCTACATGGATCAAGCTGAAATGATTGCATTAGCTGAAAAAGTGGGCTTCACTTTGGTTGCTGCATCTGAAATCAATGCGAATCCAAAAGACACTAAGGACTATGCGAAAGGCGTATGGACATTGCCACCACGTTTAGCCCTAGAAGATCAAGATAAGCAAAAGTATCTTGATATCGGCGAAAGCGATCGTATGACACTTAAATTTGTCAAAAAAGCTAAGTAATCTTTTAAGTTAAGTGATCGTTTAACTAAAATACGTATTTGTATTTAGCAAGATAAGAAGTCTGAAATGAATGAGTCAATTGCAAAATCGCAGCAGTATGAGGATGTCGATTTTCAATTGGCTCATATTCGTTTAGCCGCCAAACGTTATGGCGATAAAAATAAACCGATATTACTCGCGCTACATGGTTGGCTAGATAATGCTGACAGTTTTGTGCCATTGGTCAACGCATTTCAGCAGCTTAACCTATTCAATGACTTTCAATTGATTGCGATAGATTGGCCGGGTCATGGCTTTTCACAGCATCGTCCTGGGCATTATCCACTGCATTGGATAGATTACCTTTATGATTTAGATGAGTTGATGACAAAGCTAACTAGAGAGCAACCAGTCACAATCATTGGTCATTCACTCGGCGGTATTGTTGCAGCAGCTTATAATGCTGCTTTTCCAAACAAAGTCACTCAACTAGTGTTAATTGAAGCTTTGGCGCCTTTATTTGAGTCTGTTAAACATTCAAAAGAGCGACTCACTCGCAGTTTTAAACAGCACCATCGATATAATCAAGCAGTGCTGCAACAATCTAAGCAAGCCCAAGAACCCAATAGGCAATTATCCATTGAACGTGCAGTCAATGCCCGTCATCAATTAACTGGCATGGACAAACAGTGGTGCGAGTTAATTATTAAGCGTAATCTTGAAATTAAAAATCAGTGTTATTGTTGGAAAAGTGATCCGCGTTTAAAGCTTGATTCACCTTATAGATTAACCTTTGAACAGGTTGACGCTTTAATGAGCGTCAGTGACACACCATGCCTATTAATATTAGCCGAACAGGGCTTTAAACAGTTAAAATTAGCTTTGCCTCAAGCAACATTGTGGTTTAACGATTTAACTGATGTGCAAATAGAAGGGGATCACCATTTGCATATGGGCAGCGCGGACCAAGTTGCTAACACGATTAGAACATTTATTCTAAATTAAGCCTTTAGCAGTGCAAAATCACTAGGCTTTTTTTTTCATTTATGTGATTATGGTCTAAATTTAAACGGTCGTATGATTTTTTGTATGGCTGAGAATAATAATTAACAATAACGTTTTTACTGTCGCTAGTATCAATAAAAATAATTTACGCTAGCTTAAGATGCAGTGTTTTTGACACCGTTATTATTGAAGCCATTGCTTCATAGCATGTGTCAGGATAAATAGGAGAAACTTGTGGACCAGCCTTGGATAAATAATCTACCAGAAAACGTACCGGCGGAAATTGATACTAACCAATTTACTTCTTTAGTCGATATGTTTGAATCTGCAGTATCAAAGTATGCTGACCAACCTGCATTTATTAATATGGGGGCGACATTAACTTACCGTAAGTTAGAAGAAAGAAGTCGTGCATTTGCAGCCTATTTACAAAATGAATTAAAACTTGAAAAAGGTGACAGAGTCGCCTTAATGATGCCTAACTTATTGCAATATCCGATTGCATTATTTGGCGTATTACGTGCTGGTATGGTTGTAGTTAACGTCAATCCGCTTTATACCCCACGTGAACTAAAACACCAATTAGTCGACTCTGGTGCCAAAGCCATTGTTGTCGTATCTAATTTTGCACGTACGTTAGAAGAAGTGGTTGCTGAAACGCCTGTAGAGTCAGTGATCATTACTGGTCTTGGAGATCAACTAAGCGCACCCAAACGTACATTAGTTAATTTCATTGTTAAATACATCAAGAAGATGGTGCCAAAGTATGATTTGCCTCATGCACTTTCTTTTAGGCAGTCATTAACTAAAGGTCGCCGCCTGCAGTATATTAAACCTGAAATTAACGCTGAAGATTTGTCATTCTTGCAATACACAGGTGGTACAACTGGTGTATCTAAAGGGGCAATGCTTACCCATGGCAATGTGTTAAGTAACGTTTTACAAGCTAATGGCGCATATTCACCAGCGCTTAAAGACGGCACAGAATTTGTTGTTACTGCATTACCGCTTTATCATATTTTCGCATTAACGGTTAACTGCTTATTGTTCCTTCATAAAGGCAGTAAAAACTTATTAATCACTAACCCTCGTGATTTACCCGCTTTTGTGGGCGAACTTAAAAAGTATCCTTTTACTGCGTTAACTGGGGTAAACACCTTGTTTAATGCCTTAGTCAATGATGAAGATTTTAAGAATCTAGATTTTAGTCGTCTAAAATTGTCAATTGGCGGTGGTATGGCGGTGCAAAAAGCGGTTGCTGATAAATGGCAGAACATTACTCAAACCCGCTTACTTGAAGGTTATGGCTTAACTGAAGCTTCACCATTGGTTACGTGTTGCCCATATAACCTTGATGGTTACAATGGATCTATTGGTTTCCCTGCACCTTCAACGGACATTCAAATCCGTGATGATGAAGGCAAGGTGTTAGCACAAGGTGAGACCGGTGAATTGTTTGCTAAAGGTCCTCAGGTGATGAAAGGCTATTGGCAGCGCCCTGAAGAAACAGCTAAAGTCATTGATAAGAATGGCTGGTTAGCGACAGGGGATATCGGTTACATGGATGAAAAGGGCTTTTTCTTCATTGTTGACCGTAAAAAAGACATGATCCTCGTTTCAGGGTTCAATGTATTCCCTAATGAAGTTGAAGATGTCGTTGCATTGCACCCAAAAGTGATTGAAGTTGCTGCTGTTGGCGTACCAAATGATGCCAGTGGTGAACTAGTTAAAATATTTGTTGTTGCTAAAGATAGCAGTTTAACTGATGCCGATATTATTAAGCATTGTCGTCATCATTTAACAGGATATAAGGTACCAAAGCTGGTAGAATTCAGAGATGAGTTACCAAAATCCAATGTAGGTAAGATTTTACGACGAGAACTTCGAGACGAAGTTAAATCAGCGTAAAGTAGAGCCGGCAATAGCCGGCTTTTTATTGCATCTCATTTATGCTTACATTGGCGCTAAGTTAATACTGGAGAGAATTTTGTTATCGTTTGAATACATTAGCGACCAAGCAAGCCTTGAGCAATTAGTCGCTCAATACCAGCAAAGTGAGTTACTGGTATTAGATACCGAGTTTGTCAGAACAAGAACCTATTACGCTAAGTTAGGTTTAATTCAAGCATATGACGGTAAAACGTTGGCTTTAATTGATCCAGTTGCTTTACCTGATTTAAGTTGTTTTTGGCAGTTATTATCCGATCCGAAGATCACCAAACTAGTCCATTCGTGCAGTGAAGATTTAGAAGTGTTTGCCCGTTATGGTCAATGCCAGCCATCGCCGTTATTTGACAGCCAAATTGCAGCCAGTTTATGCGGTTTAGGTCATGGTGTTGGTTACGCAAAATTAGTGCAGCTGTTTTTAGACATTGAAATTGACAAAGGCGAGTCGCGTACTGACTGGATGAAACGTCCGCTAACAGATGCGCAGCTTCAATATGCAGCCAATGATGTTTACTACTTATATAAACTTTACCCAGAACTGTTAGCTAAAGTCACTGAAGCTAAAAGAATGGATTGGTTACTTGAGGAAGGTGAGCGCATGACTGACGGGCGCTTAACGCCGCCTAATGAAGAGCTTGCTTATTTAAAAATCAAAAACGCATTTCAGTTATTCCCAAAGCAGTTGGCATACTTGAAAGTGTTAGCGACATGGCGATTACAAAAAGCGTTAAAGAAAGACTCAGCGCTTGGCTTTATCATTAAAGATCATGCGTTGATTGCGCTCGCTAAAAAACAGCCTAAAACGGTAACTGAGCTGAATCAGTTAAATGATTTAACGGATCATGAGAAACGTTTTCATGGCAAAGAGTTAATCAAAATACTGCAAACAGCAGACTTAGAAAACTTACCTGAAGCCGTTGACGTTATTGCACTTAAGAATGGTTACAAAGCATCATTTAAAGAAGTTAAGGTGATTTTAGCGGCCATTGCTGAAGAAAAAGAAGTAGCAATTGAGTTTATTGGATCAAAACGTTTGATACATGAATTCTTGCTATGGCTTCATCATAAGAAACAAACGCCAACGCCTTTGTTATTGTCGGGCTGGCGCGGCAAGCTTGTTAATGAAGCGCTTGATAATATCAAATTTGGATAAAATTTCCTGTAATTGACTGTGTCAATTGCTATAAATCGAGTCAATAAAAAAGCCTAGATAATCCAATGTTATCTAGGCTTTTTTTATGCATATAAATCAGATACTGACTTACTCATACGACTAGCTCATACGATTAGCTCATTCGAGCGTTACATCATAAGACCATCAATATATGCCTAAGGTTACTTACCGTCAGGTAGGGTAACATTGAGCTCTAATACTGAGAGTTTGTCATCATTTTGGTCAAGTTGCACTGACACTTGATCTTCAGATATTTGTACATACTTACGAATGACTTCAATGATTTCTTGCTTCATTTTAGGGAAGTAATCAGGCGCATCACGCTCGCCGCGTTGATGGGCGACAATTATCTGCAAACGCTCTTTTGCTGTAACAGCAGTATTCGGTTTTTTATTGCTTCTGAAATAATCGAGTATTGACATAATTAGCTACCAAAAATCCTTTTCAAGAATCCCTTTTTCTCTTCAGTAAGGAACCTAAACGGCACTTCCTCACCAAGTAAACGTTGTACTGTATCAGCGTAAGCTAAACCTGCGTCGCTTTCGTCATCGTTAATGACAGGAATGCCTGAGTTCGAGGCTTTGAGTACAGCTTGCGACTCAGGAATAACCCCCAATAATTTGATGGCTAAAATTTCAGACACATCCTCAACACTGAGCATCTCACCTGTTTTAACTCTAGCAGGAGAATAGCGAGTTAGTAATAAAAACTCTTGAATTGGTTCAAGATTTTGTTCAGCGCGGCGAGAACGGCTCTGCAACATACCTAAGATACGATCTGAATCTCGTACAGAACTCACTTCTGGGTTTGTGGTTACGATAGCGATATCTGCAAAATAAAGTGCCATCATTGCACCTTGTTCAATACCCGCTGGTGAGTCACAAACAATGTAATCGAAATCTTTGCTTAATTCGTCAAGTACACCGCCAACGCCTTCTTTGGTTAATGCATCTTTGTCACGGGTCTGGGAAGCAGGAAGAATAAACAGTTTGTCGCAACGTTTATCTTTGATGAGTGCTTGATTTAGATTCGCTTCACCATTAATGACATTGACAAAATCATAAACAACACGGCGTTCACAACCCATAATTAAATCAAGGTTACGTAAACCGATATCAAAATCGATTACGACGGTTTTTTTGCCTTTTAATGCTAAGCCGGTTGCAATCGCAGCGCTTGACGTTGTTTTACCAACGCCGCCTTTACCTGATGTGACAACAATTATTTGTGCCATTTGTTATTATATCCTTTTAAGTTGCCAACTATTGAGGCAATGATTCAACCATGAGTGTATCGCTAGTTAACCGGATGCAACCTCGCTGATCGCTACAATGCTGCTGCAAATGTTCTGCTAGCCAATATTGCCCAGCAATTGAAACTAACTCTGCATCGAGTGAGTTTGCAATGATAATACTGTTTCTATCACCAGCAGCTCCTGCCATAGCTTTACCGCGTAAAGCGCCATATATATGAATGCTACCATCTGCAATGACTTCAGCACCATTACCGACAGCACCAAAAATGATTAAATCGGCATTTTTTGCATATATTTGCTGCCCAGAACGCACATTTTGTTTAATGATTTTGGTTTCTTTTGTCGGAGCTGGCATGTTTTTGGCTTGTTTGCCTGATTTTACGATGGCTAAGCCTAATGTTTTAGCCTGCTGACTAATGCTTTCATTAGCAGATGTTACACCAACTATGATCAGTTGGTTATCAGTAAGAAGTTGTTTTAATGCAGCGAGATCAACATCATGACTTTCAATTGCGCTTAAATTTAAGATTAAAGGCGCACCAATGAAAAACTGGGGTGCTTGAGATAACTTAGTATCTAAATCAGCAGCAATGGCGTTAAAATCATGTGTATTAATATGAAGTACTGAAAGAGTAAAAGATGTGGCTTTCAACTCAAGACTTTGTGTGGCCATCCAGGCGTTAATCTCCAAAAATGTCAGTATGAGAACTGAATTGCAATAATTTATTAATTGTCCATGTTATAGTGTGCGTAGTTGACTATCAAGCAAGAAACAGAGGAATTTAACCCCAAAATGATATGTGCCGTATATAAAAGTAGCCGAAAACTTGATACCTACTTATTTGTTGAGAAACGTGATGTTTTTGATGCTGTTCCAGAACCTTTAATGAAAATGTTTGGCACGCCTAAGTTGGTCATGTTGGTTCCATTGTCTAAAAGAGAAGAACTTGCGATGGCTGATATCGAAAAAGTCAGATCTGAATTAGCTGACAAAGGTTTTTATCTTCAGTTACCACCACCGGTGACAAATTTATTGGATGAGCACCGTAAAAGTTTAGGGCTCAGTGATTAAAGTCGCTTATATTATAAGTGATGATTTATTTTGGAATATTGGTTTGTTTTGAATTCCAGTTTGTATAAGATAATATCTTGATTTTATGTGGTTATGTATTGGGTATTTCGACGTTAACACAAATGTGTTAACGTTAAGTTAATAAGAACAAAAACAGCAATAATGAGTTAATTTAGGACAATTTATGATTGGGAAGATCATTTCATCTGTAATAGTAACTTTTTTTACTATTAATTTTGCATATGCTCAACAGAGCGTCAGTTTTGATGATTACTTAGCTACATTAAAAGATAAAGCCTTGCTTGCTGGTGTATCACAGACCACCATTAATGAACATTTTTCAAAAATTAAAGTGTTTAAGCGTGCTACTGCAAATGGTTCTAACAGAACAATAAACCTTGAAAGTTACATTCCTCAAAATGCACCAGAAATTACTGTCAGCACAGCCCGAGCAATGTTTAAAGAGCAACATGAATCGCTAATTGCTTTAGGTGACCGTTACGGCATTCAGCCGCGTTTTTTAGTTGCCTTATGGGGGATGACCTCAGAATTTGGTGAGCAAAAAGGCAATTTCCCAATTCTATCTGTAACAGCATCTAATGCATATTCAGGCAACAAAGAGCAATTTTTTGTTGATGAGTTTATTGCAGCGTTAAAAATTCTGGATAGTACCCAAATACAATATGAACAACTTATCGGTTCATCAACAGGTGCCATGGGGCATATGCAATTGATGCCTTCGCAGTATTTACAATACGCTCAAGATGGTAATGGCGACGGATTAAAAGATATTTGGAATAACCAGTTTGATGCTTTTGCAACTGCCGCTGCGATGTTAAAAGATGCTGGCTGGAAAAATGATGAGACTTGGGGCCGACAGGTGAGCTCAATAAATCCAATAGACAGCTATATGGTTGGCACTGAATATAATGAGACATTCACTGAATGGCAAAAATTAGGTGTTAGACGTTATAACGGTAATGACTTACCTAAACGTGATGATATGCAAGTATCATTATTAATGCCTGATGGTGACAAAGGTCGTCAATATTTGGTTTATAATAATTTCCGCTTATTACAAGCATGGTCAGTTAAAGAACATTTTTTACTCACTGTAACTTACCTTTCAGAACGAATTAAAAATCCTCCAATCAATTAATGGTACAATGTCGGCAATTTAACGCTAATGCTGTATTGAACTATGTCATTTTGGATTGAAAAAAAACTGCACGAATTAACCACCGTACAATGGGAATCATTGTGCGATGGTTGCGGTAAGTGCTGCTTAAACAAATTAATTGATGATGAAACTGAAGAGTTGTATTACACCGATGCTGCTTGTCATTTATTAGATGATGAATCATGTAATTGTCGTCGTTATCCTGAACGTTTTAAATACGTACCAGCATGTACAGCCATTACGGTTGATAATGTCGCTGAATTGACTTGGTTACCTGATTCTTGTGCTTATAAACGCCTCAATGAAGGCCGAACGTTACCAAGTTGGCACCCGCTTATTACGGGCTCTAAAGACGCTATGCATGCGGCGGGGATATCAGTAAAAGGCAAAACCATTAATGAAAAACGTGTCCGTGATGTTTTTGACCATATTGTACTTTGGCCTTTAAAAGACATCGATTAGTTTGCATCGAAAATCGTTATAATACCCAACAAAAAGCACTCAATGATGAGTGCTTTTTTGTTGGGTATATAGTGTACGAGCTCAGTTAGTACATTAACAAATACTATTCACTATTTTGTCTTAAGCGGTTTGATTGCAGGGATAAGCATCACTGCTAGTACAATGAGATAAATAACAAACGTCACCACCATCCACTGCGCCATACTGACTGACAAAAATGTCCACGGATCATCACTACACATCCCCGTAGGTGAGAAAACCGAAGGAAGCCACTCATCAAGAGGCATCCAAGCTGGAAATTCAGGAAAGAATGAGCAGGTAGAAAAAGGCGAAGGGTCAACTTGTAACTCATTTAATTCAAGGGATAACTTAAGTCCCCATGCAGCGCTTACGCCCCAGCCAATTAATCCTATAAAACGCGTTAACCAAAACTTAGGTGCTAATGCGCCAAACACGCCAGCAATAATTAACCCAAGTACAGCGACTCGAACATAAATACACATCACACAAGGATCGAGTTCCATGATGTATTGAAAGAATAGGGCAGCAGCTTCAAGCCCAATGGCTGAAAGCAATAAAATAATCCATGCAGCGCGCGAACGCGTAAAATGTTGTAAACCAGTCAAATCAATCTCCTGTCGATTTATGACGATAAAAAAACACCCTCGAATGAGGGTGTTTTCTAAAGCAACGTTAAATCATATCAGTATTAATGTCCAACAGAGCTGCCAAGAACTTCTTTTGCAGAGTGATGGATAATAATTTGATTATCGTAGAAGTACTGGGTTGATTCCGTTAAGAACCCAGATTCAATCATAACAATACCAACGATAGACAATACGATTGTGTATGGTAACGCCATCCATACCATACGACCGTATGACAGTCTCACTAACGGTGCTAGAGCAGATGTTAATAAGAACAAGAATGCAGCCTGGCCGTTTGGCGTTGCAACAGATGGTAGGTTAGTACCTGTGTTAATGGCAACCGCAAGTAAATCAAACTGATCACGAGTAATTTGGCCATTAATCAGCGCAGCTTTTACTTCGTTAATATAGACCGTGCCAACGAATACGTTATCACTCACCATAGACAGTAAGCCGTTTGCGATATAGAAGATCACTAACTGTGCATTACCTTCAAAGCTCAGTGCCCATTGAATCACAGGCGCAAACAAATGTTGGTCAATAATGACGCCGACAACAGCAAAGAATACAGCTAGTAAGGCGGTAAACGGTAGAGCTTCTTCGAAGGCTTTACCTAGCTGATGTTCATCAGTAACCCCATTAAAAGCAGTGGTTAGAATGATGACAGATAAACCAATTAAACCAACTGATGCTAAATGGAATGCAAGACCGATAACTAACCAAACGCCGACAAGTGCTTGAACCAGCAGTTTCATCTTGTCTGCTTTGGTACGGTTTTTATCTTCGTAATCGGAGTAATCGCTTAAAATTCTATGCACGGCATCAGGTAGCTGGGCACCGTAACTGAACCATTTAAACTTTTCGACGATAAAACATGTGGTGATACCGGCAAAAAATACAGGGATTGTCACAGGCGACATACGAATAAAGAATTCACTAAACTGCCAGTGTGCTTGCGCTGCAATGATCAAGTTTTGTGGCTCACCGACCATCGTACACACACCGCCTAATGCAGTACCAACACCGGCATGCATTAATAGGTTACGTAAGAAACCACGAAAAGCTTCTAGCTCTTCGTCATTCAATTGTTCGCGAGTTTCAGAGGTATGGTCATGATCGCTGCTAAAGTCTTTACCTGAAGCGACTTTGTGGTATATCGAGTAAAAGCCAATAGCGACAGCGATAATAACTGCAATAACCGTTAGTGCATCTAAGAAAGCGGATAAAAATGCAGACGAGATACAAAACATCAACGAAACAACAATTTTAGAGCGCACCTTTGTGATCATTTTAGTGAACACAAACAGGAGCAATTGCTTCATGAAGTAAATACCGGCGACCATAAAGATCAGTAGTAGTAATACTTCTAGGTTTGCTTCAATTTCATGTAAGACTTGTGCAGGCGAAGTCATGCCGATAATGACAGCTTGTATCGCTAATAGGCCACCAGGTTGAAGTGGGTAACACTTTAACGCCATTGCGAGCGTAAAAATAAATTCAATGACAAGTACCCATCCTGCGATGAATGGACTGACAAAGAAAAATAAAAGTGGATTGATTACAAGAAACGATAATATTGCATATTTGTACCATCTTGGGGAATTGCCCAAGAAGTTACTAAATAATGCAGCACCAGGGGTTGACGGCATAATAGCCTCTCCAGTTGTGAATTTGATAAGTGAACTTTTGAGGAAGGAATCTGACAGACAAATCGTAGCCGAAATGAGAGTTTGTAAGATAAAACCGATTCGACAGTGCTTAAACTATGTTGTTTATTAGCTACTTATCATCAGTTTAATCAAGTTGATACAATTATTTCTTAGCGCTTATTATTTGTATTTTCAAAATTCGTTAGTTGTGCCACTAACTTACATCCATTTTGTTTGGCGCGTAGTTTAGCGCAAACTTTTTATATTGTAATGCGATAAAACTTATCCTTCGACAAAAAGGTAACCAATATAACTATTGGCTCACAAAGTTTTTGCGACTTGTATAATTAATCGCCGTTGGCGCATCTAAATCGATTGTTTAACGATTCACAATGGTGTGAAATGACATGACCTCTGGTATGATCAGTTCATTGGGTAACCACGGGATGTTCAAGTTGACAATTATCAATGCAAAAGGTCCTGCAAGTTTTGCAGAGAAGTATATCGTTCGTTCGATATGGGAAAATAAGTTTCCACCAGGTTCAATTTTGCCTGCAGAACGCGAACTTTCAGAATTAATTGGTGTAACAAGAACCACGTTACGCGAAGTACTACAGCGTTTAGCTCGTGACGGTTGGTTGAAAATACAACACGGTAAACCAACTCAAGTTAATAACTTTTGGGAAACCTCAGGACTTAATATTCTTGAGACAATAGCGGATTTAAATCCAGACGGATTTCCGTTACTTGTTGATCAGCTATTATCAGCAAGAGCCAATGTTAGCGCGATATATTTTCGCGGTGCGGTGCGCAATAACCCTGAAAAAGCACAAGAAGTATTAGCAAAAATACACCAACTAGAAGACAGTGCTGAAGCTTATGCGGAATATGATTATGAGCTGCATCATGCTTTGGCATTTTCGTCGGGAAATCCATTGTATGTCTTAATTCTTAATGGATTTAAAGGTTTATACAGCCGAGTAGGACGTTATTACTTCTCGAGTCAAGAAGCTCGATCTATCGCATTAGATTTTTATAAAGCATTAGAGAAATTGGCGATTGATGGTAAGTACACTGATGTTCCTGCGTTAATGAAGACGAATGGTATTAATAGCGGCATTATGTGGCAAAAACTGCGTGATGATATGCCTGCTGAAATCGCACAAAATGATAAATAAATGCGATTAATATAGCCGTTACATCTTTGATATTGATATAAAAAAACCAACCTGACAGTTGGTTTTTTTATGCTACAAACTTACGTAAGTAAAACAACTACAGAGTGGTCATTTTTCCTTCTTCGTTAGGAGCAGGGCATTGGGCTAGTTTTACGATTTTTCCATTCGCATCAAGTTGCTCAAGGCTAACATCAAATCCCCATAGACGATGTAGATGCTTCAAAACTTGCTCATTACTTTCCCCTAAAGGTATCCGTTTATTAGGCACATAGCGTAATGTTAATGAACGGTCACCATTAATATCTACCCGTTGAACTTGGATGTTGGGCTCAAGATTAGAGAGGTTATACTGTTGTGATAGTTTCTCACGGATCAAATGATAACCGCGGTCGTCATGAATGGCAGATACCGACAATCTGTTACAGCTGTCGTCATCGAGAATACTGAATAATTTAAAGTCCCGAATAACTTTTGGTGACAGGTATTGGCTAATGAAACTTTCGTCTTTAAAATTTTCCATGGCAAAGGTCACCGTGGTAAGCCAATCACTCCCGGCAATATCAGGAAACCACTTTTTATCCTCATCAGTTGGGTTTTCACAAATGCGTCTAATATCGATAAACATATTAAAGCCGAGTGCATAGGGATTAATGCCACTGTAATAGGGACTGTTATAGGCAGGCTGTGCGACAACGCCGGTGTGGCTTTGTAAAAACTCTAACATAAACCTATCAGTCACCGTTCCTTCATCGAACATGTGATTGAGTATGGTGTAATGCCAGAATGTGGCCCACCCCTCATTCATCACTTGGGTTTGTTTCTGAGGGTAAAAATATTGCGCCATTTTTCTCACTATGCGGACGATTTCTCGCTGCCATGGCTCTAATAATGGCGCATTTTTTTCGATGAAATATAAAATATTTTCTTGTGGCTCATCGGGGAAATTAATGCCTTCGTCTTGCTTGTGTTCATCAGGATTCTTAGGAACTGTACGCCATAAATCATTCACTTGGCTTTGTAAGTAACTTTCACGATCTTTTTGGCGCATCTTTTCTTCTTTAAATGACACTTCAGCAGGGCGCTTGTATCTATCAACGCCGTAGTTCATTAATGCATGACAAGAATCGAGTGTTAGTTCAACTTGCTCAACACCAAACCTTAACTCACATTCATGAATATAGTTCTTGGCGAAAACTAAATAGTCGATGATTGAACTGGCGTCAGTCCAAGTTTTAAAGAGGTAATTATTTTTAAAGAAGCTATTATGCCCAAAACTTGCGTGGGCCATCACTAACGCTTGCATTGTGATAGTGTTTTCTTCCATTAAATAGGCGATACATGGATCGGAGTTAATTACGATTTCATAGGCTAAACCCATTTGACCGCGACGATATCCTTGCTCGGTTTCAATGAAACGTTTACCGAAAGACCAATGTGTATACCCTATAGGCATTCCGATCCCCGCATAAGCATCCATCATCTGCTCAGCTGTAATCACTTCGATTTGATTGGGGTAACTGTCTAGCTTATAAAAAGCTGCGACTTTTTCAATTTCTTCCATGTAGGTTTCAAGTAATGGAAAACTCCAATCAGGACCGTCATCTAGTGGCATTTTTTTATTATCGTCAGCTTCGGTTGAATCAATATTTTCTGCTGTCATTGTGTTCTCCTTAGCTTGGCTGCTTTTTGAATAATTCACGGAACACGGGGTAGATATCATTAACCTCTTTAATATGTTGTACAGCGATATTGCCAAACTGCTCTTGTAAGGCTTCGTATTCTCGCCAAAGCGTTTGATGCGCGCGTCGGGTGATTTCGATATAACTGAAATAACGCGATACTGGTAAGATTTTATCAGCTAATAACTGTCTACACGCTGGGGAGTCATCAGCCCAATTATCGCCATCAGATGCCTGTGCAGCATAGATATTCCACTCTTCGGCGGGGTAGCGTTCCTGTTGAATTTCATGCATTAAATTTAGTGCACTTGAAACAATGGTACCGCCTGTTTCTTGGGAATAGAAAAACTCATGTTCGTCAACTTCTTTAGCTTGAGTATGATGACGAATATAAACCACTTCTAAATTTTTATAGGTTTGAGTTAAAAACAAATACAACAGAATGTAGAAACGTTTTGCCATATCTTTAGTGGCTTGATCCATCGAACCTGACACATCCATTAAACAAAACATCACGGCTTGGCTTGATGGCTTTTCTCGTTTGGCAAAATTATTAAAACGTAAGTCAAAGCTATCTATAAAAGGCACACTGTCGATTTTTTTCTGTAAATCTTCTATTTGTTGTTTCAAATCCATGATGATTTCAGCTTGCGTACCTGGGGTATTTTCAAGCTCATTTAATGTGGATTTAAGCGCTTTCAGTTGCTTCTTTTTTCCGGCCGTCATGGCGATACGGCGGGCGTGAGACGAGCGAAGCGACCGAACAATATTAATGTTGGCGGGGACACCGACATTAGTAAAACCAGCACGATAGGTTTCAAATTCAACCATTTGCTTCGCATTGGTTTGCTGAAGATCTGGTAGGGCTAAGTCTTCAAATAATAATTCTAAGTATTCATCATTTGAAATTTCAAATAGAAATTCATCTTTGCCTTCACCAGAATTTGAAGCTTCACCTTCACCACTGCCATCACCAGCTCCGCCACCTTTAGGACGTTCAATTTGATCGCCTTGATTAAATTGGTCGTTGCCAGGGTGAACACGCTCACGGATCCCACCTTGTCCTTGGTGAAAAATAGGCTCGCTGATATCCCGAGTGGGGATACTAATTTTTTCGCCTTTGTCGATGTCAGTAACACTTCGGCGGGTAACAGCGTCGCTTACTGACTTTTTAATTTGTTTTTTATAACGTTCAATAAAACGTTGTCTGTTAACCGTGCTTTTGCCCTTTGCATTGAGGCGTCTATCTATAAAATTTGCCATACACAACTCCTAATGGACTTTGACCTAATACCGATTTATCGTAATACAGGTCAAAGTGAGCAAGATTTATGACGATTTACGCACTCTCAAGTACCATTCAGACAGTAACCTAACTTGCTTTTGGGTATAGCCTTTTTCCATCATTCGATTGATAAAGTCATCGTGTTTTCGCTGATCATCAGCAGATGTTTTAGCGTTAAATGAAATTACGGGTAGCAAGTCTTCAGTGTTGGAGAACATCTTCTTCTCGATAACAACGCGTAGTTTTTCGTAACTGGTCCATAATGGGTTGTTACCTTCATTATTGGCTCTAGCACGTAATACGAAGTTAACGATTTCATTACGGAAATCCTTGGGATTACTGATCCCAGCAGGTTTTTCAATTTTTTCAAGTTCTGCATTAAGAGCTGATCTATCAAATAATTGTCCTGTTTCAGGGTCACGGAATTCTTGATCTTGGATCCAGAAGTCTGCGTAGGTGACATATCTATCAAAGATATTTTGTCCGTATTCAGAGTAGGACTCTAAGTAAGCTGTTTGAATTTCTTTCCCGATAAATTCAACATATTTAGGGATGAGGTATCCTTTCAGGAATTCTAAATAGCGTTCACTCATTTCACTTGGAAATTGTTCTTGTTCAATTTGTTTTTCTAAGACATAAAATAAATGGACGGGGTTAGCAGCAATCTCTGTGTCATCAAAATTAAATACCCGCGATAAAATCTTAAACGCAAAACGAGTGGATAACCCTTGCATGCCTTCATCTACCCCAGCGTAATCTCGGTACTCTTGGAATGACTTAGCTTTGGGATCAGTATCTTTCAGTGTTTCACCGTTATAAACACGCATTTTTGAATATATTGATGAATTTTCAGGTGCTTTTAAACGTGACAAGATACTAAACTGAGCAAGGGTTTCAAGGGTACCTGGTGCACAAGGCGCCGAAGACAGTTCAGAATTACTTAATAGCTTTTGATATATTTCAATTTCTTCTGATACACGTAAACAATAAGGCACTTTGACGATATACACTCGGTCTAAGAAAGCTTCATTGTTCTTATTATTTCTAAAGGTCGTCCACTCAGACTCATTCGAGTGGGCGAGGATCATGCCATTGTAAGGCAGTGCAGATAACCCTTCTGTGCCGTTGTAGTTACCTTCTTGAGTTGCAGTTAATAGTGGATGAAGCACTTTAATCGGCGCTTTAAACATTTCCACAAACTCCATCACGCCCTGGTTTGCACGACATAACGCCCCAGAGTATGCATAAGCATCTGCGTCATCTTGTGAAAAATGCTCAAGTTGTCGTATATCGACTTTACCTACTAAAGCAGAAATATCTTGGTTATTTTCATCACCAGGCTCAGTTTTCGCAATAGCTGTTTGATCTAAAATTGAGGGGTAGACTTTAACCACTTTGAATTTGCTTATATCACCACCAAATTCATGCAAACGCTTCACGGCCCATGGAGACATGATAGTTTTAATGTAACGAGTTGGAATATTATATTCATTTGTTAATAGCTCACCGTCTTCATCTGCATCGAATAGGCACAGAGGACTATCATTTACAGGGCTACGGACGCCATTAGCAGTTAAGATGAAGATCGGTACTTTTTGCATCAGTGATTTGAGTTTTTCAGCTAGCGAAGACTTACCACCACCTACAGGCCCAAGTAGATACAAGATCTGTTTCGATTCCTCTAAGCCTTGTGCTGAATGTTTGAGATAAGACACAATTTGCTCAATTGATTCTTCCATACCGTAAAAGTCTTTAAAGCTAGGGTAGTGGGTAATAAGACGATTTGAGAAAATACGACTCAACACCGGATCTTTCGAAGTGTCGATGGTTTCAGATTCACCGATGGCCAGTAGCATTCTTTCTGCTGCAGACACATATGCACTTCTATCTTCTTTACAGATTTCGAGAAATTGCTGTAATGAATATTCTTCATCTAGCTTTTGTTCATAACGTTGTTGGTAATGTTCGAATATGCCCATAAGAAACCCCTTGAAACTTAGCTGAAAGAAAGTGATTGATAGCGCATTTTTAATGACTAAAACTGAAAATAATTTCCATCATTTCTTGTGTGTAAAAACCATTTACTAGGTTAAGTCTAGGTCAGAGGTTTGATATTTGCGAGGTGGGATAAATAAAAACTTCAATAAAAACAAAGATAAACAGTTGCATTTGCAACTGTTGCAAAAGTGGAGTTATAAATAAGTGAATATTGCGAACAATTTTGAGAATCAGAAACTATCCCAATTTGAGTAATAAAAAAGGAGCCATAAGGCTCCTTTTGTCTCATCTCATTTGTACCTAAATAGGTAGATTAACCAGCGAAGTTCGCGTTAACGAAATCCCAGTTAACTAATTCCCAGAACGCTGCCATGTAGTTAGGACGAACGTTACGGTAATCAATGTAATAAGCGTGTTCCCAAACATCAACAGTTAACAATGAAGTCACTGATTCGTCAGTTAAAGGAGTTGCTGCATTGCTTGTGTTCACGATTGAAACTGAACCGTCAGCATTTTTTACTAACCAAGTCCAAGCGCTACCAAAATTGTTAACTGCAGAATCAGTGAACTTAGCTTTGAATTCTTCAAAAGAGCCGAATGCTGCATTGATTGCATCAGCAATGGCACCAGTAGGCGCGCCGCCAGCGTTTGGTGCTAGGCAGTTCCAGTAAAAAGTGTGGTTCCAGATTTGAGCTGCGTTGTTAAACATGCCACCAGTTGAAGTTTTAACAACTTCTTCTAATGTTTTGTTGGCAAATTCAGTACCTTCAACAAGACCATTAAGCTTAACAACGTAAGTGTTGTGATGCTTACCGTAGTGATATTCGATAGTCTCTTCAGAAATGTGTGGTGCTAGTGCGTTCTTAGCATATGGTAATGCTGGTAATTCGAAAGCCATTATTATCTCTCCATGGACATAGGTTATCGTTTTTATGAGTACCACTTAGGCATCATTGCTCTGCCGACATTGTACTTAAAATTTTTGTGATGTGAATCATTGTTTGATGAATAATGTCGATAGACGCAATCTAAAAAAGCTATTTTTATTATAACCCTACAAACTGTGGGATTTTGTTATTGCCCTAGCTCTTGTACAATGGGTGTAGATTATTAAGTTGCACTTAGGAATTACAATGGAAACAGTAGACAAGATCAAACAGCAAATCAGTGAAAACCCAATCATCGTATACATGAAAGGGTCACCAAAGTTACCAAGCTGTGGTTTTTCATCGCAAGTTGCACAAGTCATGATTAACTGTGGTGAGCAGTTTGCATTTGTTGATATTTTACAGCATCCAGATATTCGTGCTGAATTACCAAAATTTGCTAATTGGCCAACTTTCCCACAATTGTGGGTTGAAGGTGAGCTAATTGGCGGTTGTGACATCATCACTGAAATGTACCAAAAAGGTGAGTTACAACCAATTATCAAAGAAACTGCTGATAAGTTTCGTACAGAAGAAGACGCTGAATAAGCCCTTTTTTATCGCCAATGATTATTAGCAACAGAGCCAGATGCTAATACGATTAAAGCGTATTAAAAAGCCCTAACAATTCGTTAGGGCTTTTTTATTTATGTAGAATTTGTTTAATTGGTTAAGTACTTAATGAGCACTTTCCTCAGTGTCTTTAATTGTCTTTGGCAGAATAAGATTCATTAAAATAGCCACTAACCCACATAAACTGATACCAGTTAAACTAAACTCACCAATACCAAACGCCATCCCGCCAATACCAAAGACTAATGTAACCCCAACAATACTTAAATTTCTTGGTTCATTTAAATCGACTTGATTACGGATAAGAGCATTAAGGCCTACAGCTGCTATAGAGCCAAACAGTAAGCACATAATGCCACCCATTACAGGTAGGGGAATGGTTTGCATTAACGCGCCTAACTTGCCAATGAAGGCTAGCGTAATGGCTGTTATTGCTGTCCATGTCATTATCCGAGGATCGAAGCTTTTAGTAAGCGTGACAGCGCCAGTAACTTCAGAATATGTCGTATTAGGTGGGCCGCCAAAAGCTGATGCGGCCATTGTTGCAATGCCATCGCCTGTTAAGGTGCGGTGTAATCCTGGCTTTTTAAGATAATCTTTACCGGTAACATTGGAAATGGCGAGAAGGTCGCCGATGTGCTCAACTGCTGGCGCAATCGCGACAGGGATCATAAATAGTATGGCTTGCCAATGAAATTCAGGTGCAACAAAGTTTGGCACTGCTAACCATGGCGCTTGGTTAACTGCTGTAAAATCAACAATACCGAACGCCATACTAAGGCCATAGCCAACGAGTATCCCAGCCAGAATCGGCATGACTTTTAAAATGCCTTTTGCAAAAACAGCAATTGCTACAGTGGTCGATAAAGACATAAGTGCAATAAAGAGCGCGATATTTTGATCGACTAAAACGGCGCTGCCGTCCCCAGTTTTACCCAGTGCCATATTAACTGCCATGGGAGCGAGTCCTAGACCAATAATGATGATGACGGGGCCAACGACTACTGGCGGCAGTAATTTATGGATAAAGCCACTGCCGTTAATTTTAACTAACGCACCCAAAATGACATAAACAAAGCCTGCGACCATTAATCCGCCCATCGTGGCGGGTATTCCCCAAGTTTGAACCCCGTACATAATGGGGGCAATGAAAGCAAAGGATGAAGCCAAAAAAATGGGCACTTGTCTTTTAGTGATTACTTGAAATAACAGTGTGCCAATACCTGCGGTAAACAATGCCACGCTGGTATCTAAACCACTCAGTAAAGGCATCAATACTAATGCACCAAATGCGACAAATAACATTTGCGCACCTTGCAATGGGATGAATAAACGTTTCATGTGTAGATAATTTTCCATTCAGGTATAAATTAAGCTGTAAGATAGGCCAATAATCGTTAAATGTCTGTAATGTAAATCAAGTTTAAGTCTAGATTTAGCATTATTAGTGGCAAATCTTGCTTGAAAATTGGTTAGGCAATGTAATTTTAGAAGCAAAATTAATATGCTACACTTCGATCACTTTCATCTATTGCTGCTTATTTTCTTATGCTAAAAATATTTTTACAAATCATTGTTATGAGTGCGCTATTCAATTTTTATAGCCCTAAAGCGATTTCTGCAGAAATCGGCCTTTTAGATGAGGCTGATATTGTTGTCACGTCTAGAGATCGAGCTGAGCGACAAGCTGCGTTGAAGACTGCTTTGTCTGCGGTATTTGTAAAAAACTCGGGTCTGCCATCTGTATTAGAACACCCGTTGGTTAAAGCACAAATCAATAAGCCTGAAGTACTGCTTACTCAATACGGTTACAGTGAAGTTGATAATGAACTGATATTGAAAGCGAACTTCGACCATAAACGAATTATTTCTACGCTACGTCAAGCTGAACTTCCAGTTTGGGGGCGTCAACGTCCTCTAACTTTATTGTGGCTATCAATTGAAGATGAAGGTGAGCGCAATATTTTATCTGATGCCTCAGAGCTCGATACGCGTTCACAGATTCATTTAGATTCAAGTAACAAAGGTATTCCTGTTATTTTGCCAATAATGGATTTAGATGATGTGATGAAAATAAGCGTATCTGATGTACGAGGCATGTTTACTGACGTGGTTGCAGAAGCATCTACTCGTTACCGCGCCGATTACTTTGCTGTTGCTGACATGGATAAAGTGGGCGGTTTTGTACGTTTTCAAGTGTCACTATTTGATAAAAGTAATAAAGGTGGATTAATGCAACCTTTGATTCATCAACAAGCTGAAGTGTTGGATTACCAACAAGCTACCGATCAGATTTTAAGCACCTTGGCTGAATACTTTGTGAGCCAATATGCTTTTGCGGACAGTGGCAATAGCGCAGAAACCTTGCTGTCTCTATCAGGAGTACAGAGCATGGCTCAATTAGTTGAAATTGAAGCTTACTTAAATCAGTTGAGTGCGATTAAAACAGTCAGTTTAAGTCAGTTTAAAGCTAATACGGTAACCTATAAACTTGAGTTATTTGGTGATGCTGACGATTTACAAAAACTTTTGAACATCAACAAGCGTTTAACTGAAAGTACTTTTGTCGAACCAGTTATTGAACAAGAATCAACGGAAGTTTCACCAGAACAGGTCACCACGCTCTACTACCAGTGGCATTAGTCGCTAGTTTTCTAGCCAATAGAGACGTGATCACGATCTAACTGATCACAGTTGAATGAGTTAGGCTAGTTAAACAACAGCAGACACTAAAACGATTGTGTTATACTAACTGTCGCTTGTTTACATTATTAGAGAATTTTTGAGTGACCCAAAACTCACCAAAACAATTATCATTACCCGTATACTTACCTGACGATGAGACTTTTCAAAGTTATTACCCAGCCATGGGTAACGATGAGTTGATTCAAAAGCTTCAAGCTGCTGCAGAAGGTAGCTTAGCGTCAAGTTTATACTTATTTGGCCCTGAAAAATCTGGCCGAACGCATTTAATGCATGCTGCTTGTGCTCATGCCAATGATCTCGATCGTCGTACCTTATATATTCCCCTAGGGATCCATGCCAGCATTTCTCCTGCTCTTTTTGAAGGTGTTGAGTCACTACAATTAATTTGTATTGATGATATTGATGCTATTGCTGGTCATCCTATTTGGGAAGAAGCATTGTTTCATCTATATAACAGAGTGACTGAACAGGAAGATTGTCGTCTTATTGTCAGTGGTAGTTCGTCGCCAACGGAAGCGGGTTTTGCCTTACCTGATTTAATCTCTCGTATGCAGTGGGGGTTAATTTATCAGCTACAACCTATGGCGGATGAAGAAAAGTTAGTGGCTCTGCAGCGAAGAGCTGCAATGCGTGGCTTACAATTATCTGATGAAGTAGGGCGCTTTTTATTAACTCGAATGGCACGTGATTTACGCACATTGTTTGATGTACTTGATAAACTCGATAAAGCCTCTATGGTTCACCAGCGTAAACTCACAATTCCCTTTATCAAAGAAATGCTTAGGTTGTAAGCTGTGCAGATTATTTAAATAAAAAAGCCACCTTAGGGTGGCTTTTTTATTTTTCTTTACCGCATAAAACTAGGCTGGGCGATTATGTTTTAGCGTTTATCTTTAGCGCTTGGGAATAGGCATATCTCTGTGCTCTCTGCCAATTTGAACAGGACGTCTTTGTGCGTTGTTGTCAGTGGTACTTAAGCTACTAATTTTTGATAGTGACTGACTACTAGGGCTTATCCCAAGGTTATCATCCCAATCTTGCCCTGCTGTCATATTAATAGGTTCCGGTAAATTGTTGAGTAAGGTTTTACCGTCTTCTTCTGGCATAATTTGGTCAATCACAAACGCAGCTCTATCTAATAACTCAGGTGAACCAATTCTGCCACGCTGTCCCCAGTCGACAATTAACTTAGTAGGGTCTGTAACTGCAACATCCCTTTGTATTTGATAGCGATGGCTCATAAATGATTCTTCAAATAACATAGCTGCGTCTTCGCGAGTAGAAGAATAAGCATAATAGTCATTGGCATGATCAGTTAAGAAAAAACTGGTCACATCATTTGGAAGGTAAGCTTTTTGTGTATTGTTTGCTGTTTCTCCTTGAAAACTCACACCAGCTAAACCATACATTTCACTGCTAGTCAGCGGGTCAACATTTTGTAGTTGATCCGATATGAGGGCGTTGTTGTCCGTACGGCGATAAAAGTCATCAATTAATGTAGGGCCAGTTAACGTGCTATGAATCGAGCGCGGGAAAAAGTCATTCGCATGAGCCAGCTCGTGATAAAGCAAACTGGCTAAACTTGGGGTGATGTCTGTTAATGTACGAGTTTGTCTTACTGCTCGGTCGATACGACCATAGGCATAATCATTATCTTTCACGTATCGCCATGGCATGATGAACTGTAAATCATTACCGAAGTCACTGCGATAATCTGGCGCTTCATTGATGCTGTCTCGCTGCTCTGGCGTGAACCACAAGTATTCAGGATCGAGATAAATAGCCCCTGTAGCGACCCAATAAAAAGACGGTCTCACATCATAGCTAATGACAACAGCGGTGACAGATTGCAGTAGCTTAATAAAGTCGCTATTGGGATCAGATTGCTTTAGGAAGGTTTCAAAATTCTCTCCCATCCAGTCATGAGATACCACAACACGCTCCATCACAGATTCAATATTCTCTGAATTGGAGACTTGGCCAATTAATGGTAAATCAGCAATATCACAAGTTTGGTTAAGTTGGTTTGAATATACGCAATCTGAAGCATTAGCAGAATAAACAGAAGCAGAATTATAGGAATAGGTTCGTGCAACGGGTTGATCAAAGTAAGGTGATGTGATTGCAGATTCATTGGTGACTAACACAAACACTTCATCGGAAAGTGTTTCACCAGCAAACTGGCCAGTGGCCTTTAAACCGATGACACTGTCTGAACTCACTGACGGGGCGGTAAATAAGGGGCGTTCAGGATCGGTTAAATCTAATTCAACGGCTTGGTTAGAAAAGTAACACCACTCTATCTCATCAACAGTTTGCTCATTGATACGAGCTACCCTGAGGCTGACCCCATTACCTTGGACAACTTGGTGGTCACTGTTGATATTTAATTGGTTAATTGCACTGCCTGCTGTAATTGAGACAGTTTCGCTGAGGTCTATTTGTGGACCTGACACATTAGCAGTAAAACTGTAGTTGCCAGAACTCGGAATAATAAATGATAAAACAGGACTATTTTCTGAACTCAGCGAGACGTCAGGGCCTGATGTTTGTTGCCATTGATAGGTAAGACCAGCTGAATCGCGATTGTTAATATTTGCAATTACTGTGGCAGATTGCCCCGCAGAATAACTTTGCTCAATATTGAAGTTTAAATCAGACGTTGTGTCGACTATTGTCAGGCCAGAACTAGTGTCACAAGTATTAATTGGTAAAGCATTATCTGGTGTAGTTTGACCATCACTGGACGAGTCACTTGAGCTGCCGCCACAGGCACTTAACATTACAGTTGCAATCACTAAACTGCTCATTGCAAATTTTTTTGTGGCCCCTTGATAAGGTTTTTGAATCGCGGCCTCAGCTGAAATACGCTTGTTAAACAAAGTCTTCATACACAATCTCCGTTGCTTAGCACTATACTCAATCAAATGACTGACATTTCACTATAACATGTGAATACTTGTACAAAAAGAATGAATTAACGACTCGTTAACAGCAATGTGGTAATGATTTTACACCAGATAAAATGAAAAAAGCGCCATCAGGCGCTTTTTAGTGCTGTATTAATGAGACTAATCTGTTTTAGATTTCTTTTTTAAACCTAAGCCCAGTTCTCTACCGCGCATACGTGCGTAATATGGAAATCCTATTAACAAGGCACTGATTAATACTGATTCTATTAATGCAAAATAAAGGGCGTCTTCAGTGATATACACTAAGGTTAAGCCATGTAATAAATATAAACACAGAATAAAACTGGCCCAAGCATAGGTGTAAGGATTACCCGTTAATATGCCTTTGATAGGTAATAATAATGGGACGATCCACAGTAGACTAAATGCCATTGAGTATTCGCCGGTAAAGCCTTGTTGGATAAACCATCCAGAAAGCAACATGAGTAATGCTACATAACCTACTCGGCATAACTGAAACAAAGTGTGTGTTGTCATTTTAGGGCTCATAAAATCGCTAAGACGTTTTCTGGAGGACGACCGATAGCCGCTTTGTTGTTAGCTAGCGCAATGGGTCTTTCAATTAGCTTTGGCGTAGTAATCATCGCTTGGACTAACTGAGCATCTGTTAATGACTCGTCTGCTAAGTTCTGTTCTTTGTATTCTGTTTCTTTAGTGCGCATTAGCTCTCGTGGCGAGATAGCTAATAAGCTTAAAATCTGGTTAATGTCTTCAGCAGTAGGCACCGTCTTCAAGTATTCAACAATGGTCACCTTTGCATGGTTTTCTTCGAGTAATGCCAGTGTTTGACGGCTTTTTGAGCAGCGAGGGTTATGGTAAAGCGTTACGTTTGTCATAGGATCACTTCTTGTCTTTATTTTGGCGACAGTTTATCAAACTTTGAATCAGATCGTTAGCCACATCAAGGGGATGTGGCTAATTTGAGATTGAATAAGCTGAGCTGTTATTTTAATGCGTCTAAAGACCGCTTAGCTTGTCTAAATTGACGTATACGCGCTTCAATTCTGGCAATTTGTAACGTTTGGCCTTCTGAGTGACGGTAAGCATAATTGAGTTGATCAATTGCACCATCATAATTTGCTGCAAGTGCCATAGCTTCTGCATTACTGTAATGCTCAAGCGCTTTATTACCCAGTTTACGGTAAGCTTGAGTCATAATTTGATAAGGTAATACGTTCTGTTTATCTAAGAAAATTAAATCTTCTAATAACGGAATGGCATTGCGCGGCTGGTCTGCTTCAACATAGATATTGGCTAAGTTAGCCGCAATGACTAATGACGTTGGTTTTAATCGATGATGATGCTTTAACAGCTCGATAGCCGCATCGTAATCGTCTTTTTGCGCCAGTAAATCTGTTTTAGTATCGATAAAAAACAGATTGTTTGGGTCGCCTGCTAATAACTCATCAATAATCTTTTCAGATTCTTCAAACTTCTTGATTCTGAATAAAGCTAAAGCTTTGCCGTACAATGCAGCACTTTTAAAGGTATAGCTTTTTTTGTTTAGTTGTTTGTCAAACAAAGAAATCGCAGCCTGATCGCTATAACTTGAAAATCTAATTTGAATACGGGCTTTAGCTAACTGGTAATTAAGTTGATCAGGTATATAACGATTAGGATATTGTGTGGCGCGGTTTCTTGCATCAGTAATACGCGACTCAGGTAATGGGTGAGTCAGTAGCATTTGTGGCGGTGTAGTAGTAAAACGGTATCGAATGGCTAATTTTTGGAAAAAGTCAGATGCACCATTTGGATCAAACCCTGCATCAGCTAGGATTTGCATACCAATTCTATCTGCTTCACGTTCATGTAAACGGGTGAAGTTGATTCTCGCTTGGGTTGACAAAGCTTGAGTCGTTGCAAGTGCAGCCATACCGGCTTGTGGCGCGGCAATGGTCAACAAAATAGCACCTAGCATACCAACGATAGTTGCTGTTGAACTCTTATCTTGTGCTTCTAGTGAGCGCGCTAAATGTCGTTGAGTAACGTGAGTAATTTCGTGGGCAAGCACTGATGCGAGTTCACTTTCAGTATCAGCGTGCAGAAATAACCCTGTATGAACACCGACATGGCCACCGAAGAAGGCAAATGCGTTAATTTCATCATTTCTTAATAGAAAGAAATAGAAGGGGGTTTTAACTCCTGTGGCATGAGCTACCAATTTGTTACCTAGTTCAGATAAGTATTGATTCAATACAGGGTCGCTTATAACCGGTGCAGATGAACGAATGACCCGCATGTAAGCATCGCCATACACCATTTCTTTTTCAAGACTAAAAGTGTTAACAGCAGCCGTACCGAGGTCTGGAAGGTCATTATTCGCGAAGCTTTTAGCAACACCAGCCGTGAGTAATAAACTAACCGCTGTGGTTACGACGCCTTTAGAAAACTGAGAAAACGATAATTTGCGCAAATGAAACCTTTATTATAATTATTTCAATAGGGTGGCGAGCAAAGTTAAAGCAACACTATAACGGTATCGCTTGTGGTTTATTGTCCTTGCTAGGATAATAGCCATAGAATGTGTAAAGCAAGTTCATAATGAAATTTATTGATTTAACTGCTCATCAATGTCCCTATCCCTTGGTGCAAACTAAATTAGCATTAAAAAAGATGCAACCAGGTGAAACGTTGGCAATTAGTATCTCTGACTCCGGTTCACGTCGAGATGTTCCGCTATTTTTAAAAAAATTTGGTTATCAAGTTCAAATAACTGAGGATAATGACAATTCAATGTCATTGGCCATCACAAAGCTTAACAATATATAAGTATAATTATATCTATCTACTGAGGTAGAATCCGATAATAACAACCACAACTGTGATTTCTTTTTAGGTAACACAATGCTCTCATTTTTAAGCGATTGGTATAAAGCCAGATTCAGTGATCCCCACGCGATTACATTATTGTTTATTTTACTTGGGATTGGATTATTACTGTATTTTGCTGGCGGTTTGTTAGCGCCTTTATTAGTGGCGTTAGTTTTAGCGTTTTTACTAGAATGGCCTGTAGCGCAAATCGCGCGTTTTGGTATTAACCGAACTTTAGGCGCATCGTTAATATTAGTCTTGTTTATTGGTCTGATGGTCTTAGTTGCTTTTGGACTCGTTCCCAGCCTTTGGCGACAGGGGATTGCTTTAGCGACAGATTTACCGCAAATGATTGATACAGGTATGCAATCGCTAGTATCTTTTAGTGAAAACTATCCGCAATACATTAGTATCGAACAAATTGATGCAATGGTTGTTGAACTTAAAAAACTGGTCGACACTCAGCATCTTTTAGATATCGGTAAGCAATTATTAGGCTTTTCTGCATCATTACTCGTGTTAATGGTTTACGTGATTTTAGTGCCTTTATTGGTGTTCTTTTTCTTAAAGGATAAAGAGCAATTGATTAAGAGCAGTAAACGTTTCTTTCCTAATAACCGCGACTTAGCAAGAAAAGTGTGGTTTGAAATGGACCAGCAAATCTTCAATTATATTCGTGGCAAAGTCATTGAAATTGTCATTGTAGGTACAGTCAGCTACATCTTTTTTGCATTAATGGGATTAAGGTACTCTGCGCTACTTGGCGTGCTAACAGGGCTTTCAGTACTTATTCCTTATGTAGGTGCAACATTGGCGACTTTACCTATTGCGCTGGTGGCCTTTGTGCAATGGGGAGTCAGCCCTGAGTTTGGCTATGTGATGATTGGTTATGGTGTCATTCAGGCATTAGACGGCAACGTGTTGGTGCCAATTCTATTTTCTGATGCTGTAGATTTACATCCAGTGTTAATCATTGCCGCAGTACTGGTATTTGGTGGCCTGTGGGGCGTATGGGGAGTCTTTTTTGCAATCCCACTGGCGTCATTAGTCAAAGCTGTGATTAACGCTTGGCCTGATAGTCACTCCCCCTTTGTAGCTAAGTCAGATGAGTCTGCAGAATCTAAATAATAATATTGAATAATCTTATTAAATAAATGTAGAGTTTTGATTTACTGCAAAAACCCATACGAGATAAAACTAAAAAAAAGAGACTCAATTGAGTCTCTTTTTTATTGCAAATATTATGATTTACTTATCTTTTAAATCACTGTTACCTGGTGATTTCTCTGTGGTATGTTTATCGCTGGTAGCGTTATTTTTATCGTCAGGTTTTTTAGGATCGCCAAATTGAGGCATTTTAAATTTAGCGCTGTATTTTAATACCGCTAAATTACTGGCAATGATGCCAACAACTAAGATAATAATAATCCATACTTCTATACCTGATAAATCCATGCCTACCTCAATAAATTACCAACAAGTTTAATCAACAGCTAAACGTTGCTCACATTTGCGAATATCTTCAGGTGTATCAACTTCTGGTGAATCAAAAGCACTGATAGCAACTTTAATTTTATGACCGTATTCTAATGCACGCAGCTGTTCTAACTTTTCTAAATCTTCTAAACGGCCCAAAGGTAACTTAGCAAAAGCATTAACGAAACGACGAGTATAAGCATAAACACCAAGGTGTTTATAAACTGGGAAGTCATCCGTATCACGACCGAATGGAATACACGAGCGTGAAAAATATAATGCATTAAACTCATTATCGAAAACCATCTTAACGTGCAGAGGATCGTCACGTTCTTGCTTATCAATGATTTCAAAGCCTAAAGTTGCCATTTCAAACTCACCTGGGTGACGCTCAAAAAGACTGATAATTTGTTCAATTGAAATAGGGTCAATAAGTGGCTGATCACCTTGAAGGTTTATCACCAAATCATCATCTGCTAAACCAAGTTGGCTAATCGCATCGTTTATTCGATCGGTACCAGAGGCCGCGTCAGGGCTCGTCATGACAACTTGACCACCAAATGACTCTACCGCTTCTTTAATTCGGTCATCATCTGTAGCAACATAAATATTATCTAATCCTTTAGCTAATGAAGCACGTTCGAAAACGTGTTGGATCATTGGCTTACCATTAATAGGTGCTAGGGGTTTGCCAGGAAAGCGGCTAGAACCATATCTAGCAGGGATTAAAAGAGTAACTTTCATCAATAAACCTACTTATCTTAAAACGATAAACAAAAGGGCTCTAAAGAGCCCTTAAAGATAGCTTTTAGGGCTAAATTATATGCGGCGGAATAACTTAGTTAGCATTTCATCGGTAACTTTTTCTTCCCAGCCCGCGCCGTAAACATTGTCCCATAATGGGCCCATACTCTTAGTTACAGCAACCATCTTAGCGATAGTTTCATCTGGTAAATCTTTACAGATGTTTTTTGGCAACGTGATGTTATGAACTTCCATCATTTTACGGAATTCTTTAACGCCTTCAGGGTAAAACTCTTCAAGTACGTCAAATGCCAAACAGTTGCCGATACCGTGATGGTAACCCAGCACGTAACCTAAGCCATATGATACAGCGTGACAGGCACCCACTTGGCTGTAAGCGATACTCATGCCGCCCATGTATGATGCCATCATTAGCTTGTCATCTTTTTCTTCGTGATTATCAACGAAGACTTCACGACATAAATCCATAGACTTTTCAGCGAATGCTTTAGCAAATTCGTTTAGGTATGTACCTTCTAATGATTCAACACAGTGGATGTAACAATCCATACCTGTATAGAACCACTGGTCAGTCGGTACGCCAGCAATGAGCTCTGAATCCATGATAATTTGGTCAAATACAGTGTAATCTGAATTCAAACCAAGCTTACGAACAGGACCACAAAGTACAGCGGTGCGAGACGCTTCAGCACCTGTACCTGAAACTGTAGGGATACCAATATGGTGTACCGCTGGGTTCTTAATCAGATCCCAACCTTGATATTCAGCACTGCCACCTTCATTAGTCAGCATTAGCGATACCGCTTTAGCTAAATCAAGGGTAGAACCACCACCAAGACCGATTACACTTACAGGAAGTTTAGTATTAAATGCTTGAACTTGTTCAGTTAGGGCATCAACTTGCTTCGTTGTAGGTTCATCATCAACGTTGACGTAGATTAATAAATCATGTGCTTTAGCAGGTACACGACCAGCTAAAGGCTTATTTTGGTGTACGTCATCAACTAGAAATACGACGAAGTCATTTTCAACTTGGCGTTCTTCAGCTAGTACGTCATCTAATTGTGCAAATGATCCGCGACCAAAAATCATTTTTGGTACACATTTGAAATTTTTGAAACTCATTACAACTTCTCCGTTGAGATTAGTACTGTAAAAAGTACTATCGCGCCAATGTGATAAATGGCGCGATAGAAATAATCGGGTTAATTAAGCAAAAGCACGTTTGATGTTTTCAATACGCTGCGCTATTTCTTCTTCTGTCCAAGACAGTTTGATTAACATTGAAATAGTGCGGCTCATGATGGCATCAGACTTAGGTGTTTCAACCTTAGTGTAATCTGGACGATCTTGAATTAATGTGATCGGCAATGCAGCAGGAGACTTAAGCTCTTGGATATGCTTCCAGTTATTCAGGTAATGCCAGTTATTAACATACCAGTAGAAGCATCCATCAACACCGTTTTCAGCTAACTTCTTATTGATTTCAACTGTGCGCTCTTCTGTTGGCATCAAGAAAGTAAGGAAGCCTGCAGAATCACCCTCTGGATCAGGGATTTCACGGAAAGTTACTTCTGGAATATCTGCCATAGCATCTTTGATCAGCTTTTTATTGGTACGCTGAATATCAATGATTTTGTCTAGCTTACGTAATTGAGCAAGACCCATTGCTGAGTTCATTTCAGAAATACGGAAGTTTAGCCCCATAATAGGGTGGCCTTCAGCGCCGCGGTCATTACCTACATGGTCATGGCCGTGATCTGAGAACATATGCGCGTGGTTATAAATGGTTTCGTTGTTAGTCATGATCGCGCCGCCTTCACCACAAGTGATGGTTTTAACAGAATCAAATGAGTAACAACCAACGTCACCAATGGTACCTAGTGCTTGACCTTTATAGCTGCCACCAATAGCTTGGCAAGCATCTTCTAAGATCACTAAGTTGTGCTTTTTACATACCGCTAAAATTTCATCCATTTTAGCCATAGAACCACACATGTGAACAAGATTAATTGCTTTAGTACGTGGAGTAATTGCAGCTTCAATGCCTTCTGGAGATAGACAAAGTGTTTCATCAATCTCAGCAAAAATTGGCACAGCGCCGGCCATAAATACGGCTTCTACAGACGCAACAAAGGTAAACGGAGGAACGATAACTTCATCACCAGCACCGATACCAGCTGCAGCCATAGCCGTTTGTAATGCGGCGGTGCCACTAGAAACAAGATGTGCATGCTTAGCATTCATCTTTTCGCAAAGAAGGGCTTCCATCTCACGAGTCTTCCAACGATCATTACGCATGTGATCGAAGTTATAACGAAAGGTAAAACCATTTTCCATCACATCAGCGACTTCTTGCTTTTCCTCTGGACCAAATAATTCAAAACCTGGCATGGAAATTATCTCCTAAAAAATGCAGTGCGCGAGGTCGCGCTAAATAAACCCGAAGATTATAACTGGGTTAGGGCGTTAATTGCATTAACTATATGACCTTTCGCTGTGATTGTATGGTCGTTACAGTGCTTTATATTCATTAATCGCTAATTTTTATGTAAAGCAGACTAAACAAAGCGCTATAACTGTTTCTATATATGAGATAAAAACAACAAAACCCACATATAAGGTGGGCTTTGTTATTTGCTTATTTCAGCATGAACGGCTTATTAATTTTAGTTAATAAGCATTATTCTTCTGTATTATTGGCATTATTATTTGCATGTTCGCTGAAGACTGTTACGTCTAGATCGGTTAATAAGCCGTTGTTAATACCGTAAATCCAACCGTGAATTGCAACCTCTTGGCCTCTGTCCCATGCATCTTGCACGATAGAGGTGCTAGTAACATTAGCCACTTGCTCCATGACATTCAGCTCACATAAGCGATCAAACCTCTGTTGTTCATCAAGTTGCTCTAAATCTGAACGGTGGATGCGGTAAATATCTTTTAAATGGCCAAGCCAGTTATCAATAAGACCGAATCGCTCTTTGGTCATCGACGCTTTGACACCACCGCAACCATAGTGGCCAACTACCATAATGTGTTTTACTTTTAATACTTCAACAGCATATTGGATGACCGACAAACAATTTAAATCAGTATGGATAACCATATTGGCAATGTTGCGATGAACAAACACTTCTCCTGGCATTAAATCAATTATCTGATTAGATGGTACGCGGCTGTCAGAGCAACCAATCCACAAATATTCAGGATTCTGTTGTTCTGCCAGTTGCTTGAAGAAATCAGGGTCTTCTTCGTTTATACGCTCAGCCCAGCGGCGATTGTTATCAAAAAGAGGCTTAAGTAATTTCATTTATTGTTATAGACCCAAATAAAAGTGAAAGATGTAGAGTGTATTTTGAACAGTTATTTAGCTGATGTTCATCATTTTCAAGAGTATATCAGCAAATTTGATTATGCTGGTCTATCCATTTAATTTATAAAATTGAAATCATTTCACCCTTAACGGAGAAATAATTCCAAGGTTTGATTCACTTTTTCTGCTTGTTCAATATTTGAAAAGTGACCGCTATTAGCAATTTGAAGTAAGCGACTTCCTGTAATGCAGTCTTGCATTAAATAAGCTTCTAGCATTGTGCGTAATTGGTTTTGCTCTCCAATCATAATCAAACAAGGCAGTGAGAATTGTTCTACTAATTCAAGGGTGTCACGCTTATAGAAAGCCAGCGGACTGAATAAGGCGAGTTGCTCTATTTGTGTGGGCGACAAATGAATTAACTTGCTAATGAAAGCTGATTTAGCCGTTGATGTTTGTGAATTAACAAAGAACATATCAGCAATGGTGTTTGCTAGTTGCTCATGACATTGCTTCTGTTCACTGATTTGATCTACCCATGCTTGGTATTTTGCACAATTCACTTGCGGTTCAAAGCCAATAAAACTATTCGCCATGACTAGTTTTGATATCTGAGCAGGCTTTGCAAGTACCATTTCAGCAGCAATCGCGCTACCCGTTCCATTACCAATCACACAACATTGATGCACATTTAAATAATCAAGTAATGATAAACAATGGTCAGCGATTGTAATAAGAGAGGTTGTACCCGTTGGCATTGAATCTGACTGTCCATGGCTCCACAAATCAACACTAATACAGCGATAGTTTTCAGAAAGTTGAGCGATCTGTGGTTGCCACATCGTGTTGTCAGCTAAAAAACCATGTACAAAAAAGAGAACAGGTCCTTGTCCTACATCAGTGAAATGAAGACGTTGATTGTCGATGCTAAAGCTGTTTGATTTTGGTTGAGTCATGGAGGTCTCTAAAACATTAAAATTAAAAAATCGTAAAACTGATTGAGTCAAAGCGCTTATGATAAATAACCGTTATTACTTTGAATGCGAGTCTACTATCTATTACAGATTAGGTTTCTCTAGAAGGTTATTTGAGTACTTGTTACTTGTTACTTGTTACTTGTTACTTGATTTGGGCGCGCTTGCGACATAAAAAACATAATGCTCGACTAATTTGTCGAGTTGTTTAAGTAGGGCTGATTGTAAAGTGATTTCAGCCTGTGACAAGAGAAGTCTTAATGATTCGGCTCGATATTGTGATAAAAACAACGAAGACTCAGGATAGTAACTGATATGCCAAGCTTCAGGGCTAACACCACTTTGGTCAGGCTGATAAGGTAAGTAGAAACCGAAGCGGGCAGCGTTATCAACTAACCACTGGGCTAATAAGGCGCATGGACCATTGTCTATGTACTCTGCAGTGACTAACTGTAGCTCTGCTTTACTGATGTTATTGGCATCAAATACATCGATATCAGTTCCCCAATGATGCCGTGATGCACCTGGAAGAGCAGACCAACATAATATTGCATCCACTAATTGCTCATCGGTTAAATTGGCAAAATGTACAGGGTTATTATTGATATCAAGTAACGGGCGTTTCCCTTGTGCCTTGCTATTCCAAATGGCCATTTGACGTTCAAAGTTACGATAAGCAGAACAAATTTGAATATTAATACCGTCACTTTGCGCTTGTTGCTGCATTTTTTTAAACGCAGTAGCAGTCGCTGAGGTCAGTAAAAACTGTTCAAATTGAACAAGGTGTGTCTCATCCAACCCATAAAGGGCTGGATGAGCTATTTCGGTCAGTTGAGCCTTAGATAATTGCTCTATTTGACGAGCTACTCGCAAAGCAGTTTTTCCAATATAGATTCATAGCATAAGGCTAGAATTTCTAAATCAGAGATTTTCACACATTCATTTATTTTATGAATAGTGGCATTGACTGGGCCAAGCTCAATCACTTGTGCACCGGTTGGCGCGATAAAACGTCCATCAGATGTGCCACCTGAAGTTTGCGGGTCAGTTTCATATCCGGTGACATCTAAAATAGCGGCTTTAGTCGCCTCTAATAAAGGCCCATCTCCAGTTAGAAACGGCAAGCCATTAAACACCCAATCAATATCATAATCTAAACCATGGTCATCAAGAATATTAAGGACGCGTTTTATTAGCTCATCTGCAGTCACTTCAGTTGAATATCTGAAGTTAAACATCACCTGCAAATCACCAGGGATTACATTTGATGCGCCAGTACCGCCATTGATGTTAGCGATTTGAAAGCTGGTTGGTGGAAAAAACTCGTTACCATTATCCCAATGCATTTGAGCAAGCTCAGCTAAAGCAGGAGAGGCTTTGTGGATAGGGTTATCAGCTAAGTGTGGATAGGCAACATGGCCTTGGATCCCTTTAACCGTTAAATTCCCTGTTAAACTACCACGTCGGCCATTTTTAACCACATCACCCAGTTTATGAGTTGATGAAGGCTCACCGACTAATGACCAAGTGATTTTTTCATTACGGGCCTCGAGCGTGTCAATGACTCGCGTTGTACCATTAATAAATGGTCCTTCTTCATCACTGGTGATAAGAAATGCAATTGAGCCTTTATGGTCTGGATGCTTAGCTACAAAGCGTTCAGTGGCAACGACCATCGCCGCTAAAGAACCTTTCATATCAGCGGCACCGCGACCATGAATATAATCATCTATGACGGTAGGTTCAAATGGCGGAGTATGCCACTTGCTTAAATCGCCCGTTGGCACAACATCGGTGTGGCCAGCAAAACAAAATACTGGGCTTTCAGTGCCGCGTCTTGCCCACATATTAGTGGTGTCATCAAACACCATTGATTCAATGTTAAACCCTGCGGTTGCCAGTCTGTCAGCCATCAGTTTTTGACAGCCCTCATCAAGTGGAGTGACTGATGGACGAGAGAGTAAATCTTTTGTGAGTGCTAATACTTCTTGTGTCATTACTTAAACCACGCTTGGTAATCGGCAGCTTTAAAGCCAATAAGAATTTGATTGTCTTGAACAAGCACAGGACGTTTGATTAATGTTGGAAACTCCACCATTAATTGCAGTGCTTTTTCTTTGGTAATATCAGCTTTTTGATCATCGGTTAGATTTCTAAAACTGGTGCTGCGTTTGTTAAATAGCAATTCCCAGTCTGCAAGTTCAAACCATTGATTAATGATGTCAGCGTTGATTCCTTGTTCACGAAAATCATGAAATGTGAAAGCTTGCTCATCAGCTTCTAACCATTTACGTGCTTTTCGAACGGTATCGCAGTTTTTAATGCCATAAATAACGCTATTACTCATTTTGGTCTTATTTCCTTGGATCTTGTTATTGTGATTTAACCAACTCTGTTTTAATCATTACTTGTTTACAGTTGACTTAAATCCCATTGAAAATTGTAAGGTTTTGCTAAATCTTTTACGCTTATTTTATAAAGCTTTTTACTTATATTGGTTACTTATATTTGTTACATAACTCTTTGTTAGTTAAAGCTCTACAGTAAAGATGACATCTTTACCTGCAGTGACTTGTCCTTGTGCTTTTACTAGGTATTGCACATCTTCCATATTGGCCAGTACTACAGGGGTCAACAAACTCTCAACTTGATCGGTTAAGTAGTCTAAGTCAAATTGCAAAATTGGATCGCCCACTTTGACTTGCTGTCCTTCTTCGGCCAAACGTTTAAAACCGTTACCACGAAGTTCAACCGTACCCACACCAAAATGAACAAACAGCTCTAGCCCTTGATGAGACTCAATACTGAATGCATGATTGGTTTCAAATATTTTTCCTATGGTGCCATCAATTGGCGCTAAAATCAGCTTGCCTGTTGGGTTGATAGCTAATCCATCACCGACAATCTTTTCTGCGAAAACAACGTCGGGGACTTGTTCAATTTCTACTAGGTCGCCAGAAACAGGAGCATAAATTTCGATACCGCCAGTTAAAGCGGGTTGTCCTGAAATAAGTCGGCGTATACGGCTTAAAAATCCCATGAGATATAGCCTCTTTTTATAATGTTTTTATGGTTTTATTCTAGTGTTGTCTGATTTTTTTATAAACAATAAATATTGAAAAATACTAAATAAAGTCAAATTAACTGAATAACTGGTTTAATTGTTCTATGTGGCTAAAGCCTAAAGCTTGCTGTGCTTGTCGGTAAAATTGCTGATATTGGCCATTACAGATAGTGGCCTTAACGTCTAACAAGCTTGCGGTGTTAACACTTAGCTCATCAATTCCTAGACCGACCAATAAGCTAATTAGTTTCGTATCACTGGCTAATTCCCCACACAAACACACTTTGATTTGATGAATTTTACAGGTATCAACGGCCATCTTTATCAAGCGGATCATTGCAGGAGAGACAGGAGGGTAATCTTTTACAAGTTCAGGATTTCCCCTGTCAGCGGCTAAGGTATATTGAGTTAAGTCATTGCTACCAATACTAATAAAGTCTAACTTAGGTAAAAGGTGAGGTAAGTTAAGTACCGCTGCTGGTGTTTCAACCATGATACCAACATTGAGCTCTCCAAAGCCTTTTTCTTCTTCTACAAGTTGTTGCTTACACCAATCAATGAGTTCAAAAGCTTGTTCTAGCTCTTCTATTTGGTTCACCATTGGAAATAATAAACGGATTCGACCATGGTTTGCGGCGCGCAGTACAGCTTTAATTTGTGTGGTAAATAACGTTTGATGTTGAAGGCTGTAGCGGATCCCACGAACGCCCAATGCTGGGTTATCTTCATATTGCTGACTCAAGCAAGGAATTTCTTTATCTGCGCCGATATCAAACGTACGAATAGTGAGGACTTTTCCATTGAGGCTATGTAATGCATCACAATATTGTTGATATTGTTGTTTTTCATTGGGAACAGAATCAACTTGCATCAATAGAAACTCAGTTCTGAACAGTCCAATACCCGCAGCGCCGCTGTGCTCAATTTGGGTAATGTCATTCATGCTACTGACATTGGCAAGTAAACAAACAGGGTGTCCATCACGGGTAACACTGGGTTTATCGACGTATTGCAATAATGCGTCACGTCGTTTTGATTCCTGCTCTGATTTCTGCTGTAGAAGCTGCTGAGTATCAGGCGCTGGATTGATATGCAGCTCACCACTAATCGCATCGAGAATTAACGGGCTACCATCTAGAATGTCATGAGTATTGAACTGGCAACTGAGTAAAGCAGGTATGCCTGCCGCTTTGGCTAAAATGGCAGTGTGACTGGTTAATCCACCCGTTTGAAGCACGATACCTTTAATTTTATTTAACGGAATGGTAGCAAATTCAGCAGGTGTAATGTCTTCAGCCAGTAAAATACTGTTGTCGGTAAGCTTTGATACATCCCATTGCAAGGTGCCGTTAACGGCTGACATTAGTCGCTTGCCTAAACAAAGCACGTCATTGCTTCGATTAGCCATGTAAGGATCGTCGAGTTGGGCTAACTCTTCAGCATGCTGTGCAAAAATTCGTTCAACTGAAACGACTGCAGAAAATCTAAAACGGGTAATATAATTTTTGAGCTGCTCAGCTAAATCATCATCTTCGAGCAGCATGATATCAGCATCAATTAAATGAAAATGCTCACTATCGGGTTCTATCTGTGTTTGGCAATGGCTCAAATGACTGGTTAGAAAGCGAATGGCTTTCGTGGCTTTTTCACACTCTTTAGCAATGTCGGCAACAGGAAGTAAACGGTAATCTACCGTTTGGTTATGCAGGTTAATATGAACTGCTTGACCGAATGCAATTCCGGGGGAAACAACAATACCTGTTACTGCCATAAGCCTTCCTGTTAGCTAAGTGTGATGAGTAATTCAGAGACAGTTTCTACTGCTTTTTCAGCCTGTTCTCCGTCAGCAAATACCTTAACAGATTGACCTTGATATAACCCTAATGTTTGTAATTTAAACAAACTTTTGGCACTTGCTTGTTTACCATTACATTCGACAATGACGTCGCAGTCAAAGTTTTTTGCGGCTTTGACTAATAAAGCTGCTGGGCGGGTGTGGATTCCGTGGGGTGCAATAATGGTAACGGTTTTTTCGTACATCTAAGCTAACTCGTTCATAAATAATAGTCAGAATAATACCGTAAACCATGGATTGCTAACAGTGAGTTTATGTTATTACTGAGCTTTGGTAGTTAAATATGATTCATCTAGCGAAGAAGTATGCGTGAGCAAAATCACTCACGCATAAAAGCTGAAAAAAATTAGAGAGGTATGATTAGTTAGTTTTGAATTGACTTAAATTTTCAGTAACGCTCTGGCTAATGGTTTGTAGTGATTGCGCTGCTTCAGAGTTCGTTTCGTTAGTTCTGACTGCAATTTCAGTTAATTCAGAAATAGTGGTGATATTGCGGTTTATTTCTTCGGTAACTTGAGACTGTTCTTCTGTTGCACTTGCCAGTTGGGTATTCATGTCACTGATATTAGCAATGACGGCTAAAATTTCAGTCATCGCTTCTTGTGACCGAATCGCTTTAGTTTGTAACTGAATGGATTGTTCTTGGGTTTCAGTGTTGCTCTTAATCACGAGTTCGACGCCATCGTGAATATTAGTAATGATTTTATTGATCTCATTGGTTGAAGCCTGTGTGCGAGTGGCAAGGGCCCTAACTTCATCAGCAACAACTGCGAACCCGCGGCCATATTCTCCAGCACGTGCCGCTTCAATTGCTGCGTTCAACGCCAGTAAGTTGGTTTGATCAGCAATTCCGCCAATGGTGTCTAAGATTGAACTGATTTCAACTGATGATTTGCCTAAGTCATGGGTGACATTTTCTGCATTTTTTAGCTCAGTGACTAATAAATCCGTTTCGTGTACGGTTTCTTGCATAAAGGCATGTGACTGCTGAGCTTGCTGTTTCACATTGTTGGCGCCATCAGCTGCTTGATAAGTGTTTTGCGCCATATCATGGGTTGTTGCAAGCATTTGATTTACTGCTGTGGCAACACTTTGGGTTTCACTGTGGATTAATTCTGCGCTTTGATTTGACTCTTCAACGGCGACTAAAAGCTGCTGCGCATCAGTATCAAGTTCTTTGCCTAGTGGTTTTAACTCTGAGACTACAGACGCAATTTTTATGACGAAATCATTGAATGCATCAGCCATTTTAGCTACTTCATCTTTACCGCTATTATCTAAACGCTTTGACAAATCGCCTTCGCCTTTTGCGATGTCTTCCATTGCTGCAATAGCAGCGTTAATCGGCGATGTGATAGAAATATTCAGTAGTACAAAAAAGCCAAAGATAGGAATAGAAATCAGCATCATGATGATCAGGTAATTAATCACCACACTGCCCATGCTGTCTATGACATCACTGGAACTGCCATGCGCAATAATAGTCCAACCCCATTCAGGGTAGTATTCCGAACCCGCTAAAATCGTTTCTACACTATTCGTTGATGATAAATTGCCTTGGTATTCAGATTGGCCTTTGGTCATTCTTCTAGCATTACTGACAAGCTCTATCAAAGGCTTCGTTCCGTCAGCAGCAATATAACTGTCAGATGAACGTCCTTCTAACATGGTATTTTCAGGGAAACTGATAATGACGTTATTTTGGTCAACAACAATGTAAGATTCATTCGTGCCATAACGTAAATCTGCTATTACTGATAAGGCTTGTTGTTTTATTTCTTCTGCATCAGTTTGTTGATTACTTTGGCAGGTTAATGCATTGAGAAGGGAAGTTGCGGTGGACACTTGCGCTTCAATTTGAACCTTCTTTTGATTGATGAGGTTGTTGTACTGTTCATTAATAGAAAAACTGGCAAAACATACGGTTCCTATTGCCGCGAGAACTAACATTATGATGAGACGTTTCAAGATAGTTAATTGTCTGAGGAAGGCGATCATAGATACTCTTTAAAATTTTTCAGCGATGTATTTTGCAAATATAGACAGTTTTAGTTCTAGAAAGAACATCTTATTAGTAGAAGTGTGATCAGCTGATATAAATTTACAAAATGATACATATAGTGAGTGTTTTCAAGCACTATGACCAACTTTAGAAAAGCTTAACTATCAAACTGTTAATGCGAAGTATGTTATGTGTGTTTTTTATTTTTGCTAATGAGTTGTTTTGGCTTTGATTTATTATTCGATAAGCCTCAGAATGAAGGAAAAGTAAAACTAGGTAATATATTGTTATGAATTCAGTCCAAATTGTTACAACAGATGACATCCTACTCAAGTTATGTCATTCCGTTTCTCACGTTCTTTCAAGCACCAGTGACAGCCAAGTGACCCATGCTGGTATGGTGCAGAATATTACTCGTACTTGTTTAAAGCCTGACTTAGGTTGCTTTTCGATATTTGATGGTGGTTTTTCTGGTTTAGTGGTTATCAATTTTTCAAAAGAAGCCGCCATAGAGATTTATCGCAGATACATGATTAACATGGGAATGCCTGAATCTGAGCTCGCTTTTTCACACACATCTGATGATGTTGGAAACGTGATGGGTGAGTTGATGAATCAAATACTGGGTGATTTCATCAAAACAATTTCAAAAGAATTACAAACATCAATCAGCCAAAGTCAGCCAAAAATGTTAACTATCAATAAAGAGTTAACGATATCGATTGATACTAATTTAGATGAAGCAGTATCAAGAAGAGTGTCATTTAAAACAGCTGATAATCATATATTTTATCTAGAGTTTGCCATGGATAAAACAGAATTCATTATGCTGAAAGAGTTTGAATTAGATGAAGAATTTGATCCTGATTCATTGATTGAAGCACATGGCAGTAACAATCAATCTAAAACGGCGACTAAAAAAGATGCGCCAGTCATAGTGGCAGACGATGCTGATGATTTATTGAATGAGTTAGGTTTATAAATTAAAACGGTGAAAACTGTCGTTATTTTAGGTATAAACAAGGTGTGAGTACCTAAAATAACTATAAAAAGGCCTGATGCTAATATGACATCTAAAGCTACTTCCATCGACATCGCTTATCGAGCCGGTGTTTCGCAATCGACGGTTTCTCGCGCATTGAGAAATAGTCCCTTAGTTAACCTCGAAACCAGGCAACGAATTCAAGCCATTGCCAAAGAACTCAATTATAAAGTCGATAAAAATGCCAGTAATTTACGGACTCAAAATAGCCACACTTTGGCGTTGTTGATCTGTGAAGACCCCACTAATGATGAATCATTAATTAACCCATTTTTCCTGTCTATGCTTGGCTCGATAACCAGAGCAACCGCTCAGCAGGGTTATGACTTATTGGTTTCTTTTCAGCAACTATCCAGTGATTGGCATGCTGACTATGAGGATAGTAATAAGGCCGATGGCATCATATTACTGGGCTACGGTGACTATGTAGATTATGAACATAAGTTACAAAAATTATTAGAGCAAAATACCCATTTCATTATTTGGGGCGCTGAGCATAACAATAAAGAAGTGCTCTCCATTGGTTGTGACAACCATCAAGGCGGCGTGATAGCCACTGAACATATTATATCGCTTGGATTGAATAAAATTGCTTTTTTAGGCGATGCATCTGAACACAGCCCTGAATTTCGAGACCGCTATTTAGGTCATGCAGAGGTGTTGAAAAAAGTGGGTATTAAACTGAATAAAAAATGTCAGTTTGATGCTATCAGTACCGAAAGTTCAGGCTTTGATGCTGCAATTAAATTATTGGATAGTGGCCATGAGTTTGACTCTATCTTCGCTGCCAGTGACTTGATTGCTATTGGAGCAATTCGTGCACTTAAAAAACGCGGTGTTAGAGTGCCAGAAGATATTGCTGTCGTAGGTTATGATGACATCCCAGTCGCAAGCTTTGCTAATCCATCTCTCACCACGGTTAAGCAAAATACTAAACTTGCTGGTGAAATTTTAGTTGAAAGTTTATTAAAGCTCATACGCGGAAAAGAAGTGGGGCCACAGCTGATACCTACCAATATGGTTGTAAGACATTCTTGCGGCAGCAGCCCAGAGGCAGACAATTAGATTTTCTGTTGTAATAAATTGATATCTATTAATTGGATTTACATGGTCATGCCAATATATAAAGCCGATTACCTTTAAAAGTGACGGCTTTGTTTGCATCGATATGAAGAGATGGTTTATCCAGTTAAATAACCTTAACTTCATGACTACTTTGTAATGAGAGTTAACCTTAGTCATTATGGATAATGCTTTGAATCAAGATACTATACGCCCAAATAGAGTTAACATTTTACGCCTTCATTTATCGATATATCTTGGTTTAAACCGTCTCGTATACAAAACTAAATTATTGATAGTGTTTATCCTATTAAGCCTCATTTCCTTTCAAGTTAAATCGCAAGATTTAGAGCCTCGCAGTTATACCAATATCCCGATCGACATGCATTTTATGGCAGCAGGCTATCTGCACTCTGAAGGCGCATTGTCTCCATCTCCATCTGTTCCTTTAAAAGATGCTCATCTAACATTGGATGCAGCAGTGTTAGGTTATGCCCATTCATTTGGCTTAGCAGGCAATTCTTCAAAATTTGATATGTCATTATCGCGTATCTGCATGAAAGGGTCTGCTGATTATCAAAATGAAATTGTGACAGCTAATCGTTGTGGCTATGGCGATCCTAAAGTGAGGTTAACATGGAACTTTTACGGTGCTCCAGCGGTTGAAGCAAAAGATTTTGCAAAGTATCAGCAAGGCTTAGTCATCGGTACCAGTTTACAAGTTAGCCTTCCCATTGGTACTTATGACGAAACTAAGTTAATCAATGCTGGAGCCAACCAATGGGTCTTTAGACCAGGCATAGGAATGTCTTATCGCGTTGGTGATTGGTATTACAGCGCAATGACATCGATTCGTTTATACAGTGATAATGATGAATTTTATAATCAAGTGCAGCTTAGCAAGCAAGCCCAATATACTTTTCAGGGGCATATTATTTACAGTATTGCACGTGGACAATGGCTGTCGTTAAGTGGCAATTACTTCATCGGTGGTGAAACCAGTAAAAATGGTATTGATGCTGATGATGACCAAGAAAATTCACGATTCGGATTAACATATTCATTAGCATTTAATCGTCATCACAGTATGAAATTGTATGCGAGCACAGGTGTAATAACCCGCATCGGCAATGATTTTGATACCTTAGGCTTAGTATGGCAGTACGCCTTTTAACACGCGTACAAAGCAATGAAGCAAAATGATAATAATTAACCGTTAACAAGGAAAGCATATGGCTGGTGCAAGTTTACTAATGTTGTTGGATGATATCGCTGCAATATTAGATGATGTTGCTGCTATGAGTAAAATTGCTGCAAGAAAAACAGCAGGGGTGTTAGGTGATGATTTAGCCCTCAATGCTCAGCAAGTCTCAGGTGTTGCATCAGAACGTGAATTACCGGTTGTTTGGGCTGTAGCGAAAGGCTCATTCATGAATAAATTAATCCTTGTACCAGCAGCCTTATTAATTAGTGCATTTATGCCGTGGGCGATTACGCCTTTGTTGATGTTTGGTGGGCTTTTTTTATGTTTTGAAGGATTCGAGAAAATTTATCACTCCTATGTTCACCGAAAAGATAAAAAGTCCGAAATATCAGAAAAAGAAATTATCCAGAAGTCTGAGCAAGACATTAAGGCGTTTGAGAAGAAAAAGGTCAAAGGCGCAATCAGAACGGATTTTGTTTTATCTGCTGAGATTATTGCCATTAGTTTAGGTGTAGTCGCACAAAGCAGTTTGTTAAGCCAGTTTCTTACCTTAAGCGTGATTGCGATCATTATGACTGTTGGGGTATATGGTTTGGTGGCGGGTATCGTCAAAATTGATGACTTGGGACTTTATCTAACTCAACGAAAAGGTGAAGGGCCGCTGGTTGCCGTTTGGCATAAAATAGGTTTTGGTTTGCTAACTTCAGCGCCTTATTTAATGAAAGGGTTAACGATTGTGGGCACGATTGCCATGTTTATGGTGGGGGGCGGTATTCTCACTCATGGCATTCATGCCATAAGTGCTCAGATTACCAATATTGCCCTCATGGTGAGTGACATAGCTTATTTAGGTGGATTACTAGCAGCGCTCACGCCGAGTCTGTTAAATGCGATATTTGGCGTAATAGCAGGGGCAATTGCAGTCATGACGATGACTGTAATAACAAAACTCAGAAGTTAATAAAAAGCTTGGCTTGAGTTTACAGGCTCAGCCGTGAGCCTTTATATTGGATTGAGCAAGAACTTCTTGGCCGTCATAACAACAGCTTCCTTTGAACTGCTTTGCTTTGTACATGTATTGGTCTGCTCGCTTAATTAAACTGTCTCTTGATCTGGCTTGAAAAGGAAAATAACTGACTCCCATACTTGTCGTAATTGACAATTTATTACCATTAAACTCAATCGGTTGGCTTACTGAGTCAAGAATTGATTGCGCTTTGTGACCTATTTGATCAAAATCTTCAATAGTCCCTAAACAGACTAAAAACTCATCGCCGCCAAGGCGGCCAACAATATCAGCTTTTCGGGTACATTCTTGTAAACGCTGAGCCACTTGCTGTAATACCGTATCACCCGCATCGTGACCTATTGAATCGTTAATAATTTTAAAGTTATCGATATCGAGAAAAAATAAAGCCACTTTACTACCTGATATATGGGCATCATTAATCACGTTATCTAAGGCTCTTTCTAGTGCTCTGCGATTCATTAAGCCCGTTAAATGATCTTTTTCAGATAACACTAACAGTTGTTGTTTTTGCTTTTCCAGTTCACTGGTTTGTCTGTTCACTTCTTGTTCTAATTCTTGTTTTGAAACCATAGTGGTTTCAAGCTTTTTGGTCATCTGATTAAAAAATGAAGCGAGCAAGCGAAACTCTTCATCTAAGTTTTTAGCATCTATTTTATGATTTATTTCTCCTTTTGAGAGTGCATGAATCCCTAATTTCATTCTATTGAAACCAATTTTAAAGCGTTGGTATATCGAGAAGTTCATCGCCAACACTATAATTGCGGCTAAGATCAACCCAAGGGAGGAGTACAACATGACAGATGTAATTGCGATTTGATTACTGTCTAAAGTTGTTTGATTTAAATAAGCGACTTCTTCTGACATGTTCTCAATCAATATATTATATCGGTAGCGTAATAGTTGCTGAGCTTGAGTGACATGGCTATTTTCTGACGTGCTAGATTGTGATGAAAGGGCTTGCTCTTGTGTTAGTAAAGATCCCATATCGTCAGTTAACTTTTGAAGGTTAAACACACTCTGTGTGTAGATGTTTTTTGTTATTAACAACTGAGATAAAGATTCATGAGATAAAACGACTTGTTGTAAACTGGCTTGATCTTGCCGTTGCGAAAACAACCACAACTGGCTACGTAAGGCATCTATATTCTCCTGTAAATCTGAAAAATAACGCAGCGTCTCAGTGGTTTTATGTTGAGCTGAGTGGATTTTTAAAAATGAAAAACTGAGCAACAAGGTAAAAATAAAACTAATGCAGAGCAGAATAATCAGTTTTCCATTAATGGACTTTACCATGATACTTCCTTGGAACTTTTTGCTTGTTCAAATGGCTGTTTGTAAATGACATCACGAAACTCTGGCTCTTTACCTTTGACTAAGCCCTGTTGCTTAGCCCAGTGGGATTGGGTTTGTAAACTCGACAAAAGTGAGTTGCCAATAGACAACCTAAAAATATAATCATTCCATGACCATTTTATCTGATTTAGCGGAACATCTAAGTGTTTGGCCACTATCACCATAGCAGTCTCAGGGTGTTGATTAATCCATTGAATTGCTTGTTCCAGAACATCAATGATGACAGCAGTTTGAGCTGTTTTCGTTGTTGTCGATGGGCTAAAATACGATTTTTTGGATATTAGGTTAAAACTGAGCTGATAAATCCCCTGAATGCCTAGATTGGTTATCGTATTATTGGTCAGCATTTTTATTTGATATCCATATGGCTCCCATATTGAAATAGCATCGACTTGACGGGTGATTAAAGCATCGACCAACGCTTTTGGTGAAAGGTAGACTTTTTCGATATCGCGCTTATTACCTCCTTGAGCAACCAATAAAGTATCGAAATAATATTCACTGGCACTGCCTTTGACGATGCCGACTTTTCTAAGGTTGCTGTTGTTGCTGTTGTTGCTGCTCTCTGTACTGATTGATACGCTTTCTTTAATCGTTAAATTTTCATTAAGAGTTAATAGCTTTAAATCGTTTGAAGACTGCACAAAACTGGTTAATAAGGCGATGTCATGGGTTTGATAGCTTTTAAACATCACTACAGATTCTGAAGCCGTTGCAAAATCAACTTGATCGTTAATTAACGCTTCACTGCACTCAACGCCGCCAAAACACGCTATAAGTTCAACATCAAGGTTTGCTTTTTCGAATAATGATAAGTGTTCAGCAATAATAAATGGCGCACTGAGTGGGGTTTGTGAAACGCCAATTTTGAAGGGGTTATCTTCAGTTTGAGTTGCCACTTTTGTGGGTGATAGCAGGAGTATTAGTGAAAGGGTGACACAGCTAATGAAAAGGATGGCCAACTTGATAGAACCTTTATTTTTTCTAACGTTATTGAGCAGGCTGTTCAAAGTCCGATCCTTAGACAAATTATTCACTTAAGGTTAATTCTAGATTATCTATTAATTTTTGTAGGGTTATTTAGTTAATATTTTTAGTATTGATATCAATAACGTTAAAAACAACTGTGTAAGTGCTTAATACAATGTCATTTGAAAAGCATAAAAAAGGCCACTTAAAGTGGCCTTTACTGACGTCTTAACAAGACTAGTTACATCGTATTACAGCAAGAGTAATACTCAAGATTACTGGTTTAGTTTTTCTGCAACGACAGGGTAGAAGTCCCAAACTGCTTTATCAGTCATAGAACGTACGAGTTTAACGTACTCAGCATGCGTCCAAGCAAGTGGTGTCGCCGAGTTAGTGCCTTGGCCCATTTCATAGTTGTATCGTGTTGGGTTACCCACACCATCCCAAGCTTGTTCTGGTAGCATTAATCCTTCATTAGCAAAGGTTTCCATACCTTGAACGTATGTATTGATCAATTGCTGATGCACTTCAGGTGTCAAGGTGTCGGTAGATTTTGCTAATGCGAGTTCATAATGTCCGCGTTCACCAGTAAAGAAAGGCCATACTCGACCACGTTGATCTTCGGTATTGCCTTTCTCTGCATAACTCAGACCCGTGGTGATATCTTCACCGTAACCATCATTACCATAGCGTCGATAACCAGGTATTTTGCTGCCATCTTTAGCGGTAAACTCATACTTAACTCGCAAGTTATGTTCAAGTTCAGTGTTATCAATTAGCATCACACTATTTTGAATGACGCTGTCGTTAGCATTCTTAACGCCATATCGGACTAACTCTAAGAAACCACCATCCAAAATAGTACGCTGATCTAGCCCTGGCTTACCATTGTTATCCAGTAGCTTGTCGTCATTATTCGGATTCCCATTTGGGCTAATACGCACGTAATAAGGCTTGTTGTCTTTCGCTAATTCACCGTTATTAGTGACCATGGTACTTTCAAGACTGGCTTCAAGTTTCTTAGCAATAGCTAAGTACTCTTCGGCTTCGCCATCTTTAGCAAGTTTGCCTAAATCACTCGCAGCAACGAGCCCGGCAATGACTGCCGCAGTGGTTGAAGGTGAGAATCCAGCTTGTTCTTCCCAGCGTTCTTGTTGAGTACTTGGCGGGATGATTTCGGTGTCATTCCAGTCGAGTTTCACTTTGCCGCCTGTGACTAAAAACTCTGCCGCAGGTTTTAACATTTCTTGATACCACTGAGTAATTTCGGTATCGGTTAACACGCCAGCTTGCCATAATTTCCAACCCAACATGATTGGCATGGCGGTTTGGTCTAGTTGTACTCCGACCCATTCAATCTCGCCATCCACATGGGTTTTTTGTAAGAACCAACCAGGGGTACCGACGTATTCAGGTGTTTGTTGACTGACCTGAACCTTTTTCAAGTATTCAAAGGCTACTTTTGGTGTTTCAGTATCGCCCATCGCAAGAAATGCCATTGCGCATTGATAGAAATCACGCGGCCATACAGCTTTATAACCAGTACTACCGACTTTTGCCGAAACTGAGTCGCCCCAAGGGTTTGATAGCGAAGCGATTAAAGCTCCTGCATGGGTTTTATCTTCCTGGGCTTTTAGTACAAGTGCGCTGGTATAGAGAAGTTGTCCATCATCTGTTGTGTTTGCACTCATTGCATTAATTGCAGGTAGTGAGGCTAAATAATCTTTCCAACCTGTGTGTTTGTCGTCGCCCAAATAGGCGCTTAAGACTTTGTCATAACCCGTCGCTAATGTTGCATCTGTATTGGCTAAACTGCTTTGCTTATCAGCGCCAAAACCGATGGCTACATTCATCTCAAGGGTATTACTGCCTTGAGCTTTATTGAGGGTTGGATATTGCGCTGTAAGGGCAACGTTACCCGCTGAAGCTTTATCGGCGCTAGTACTGCTATACAGACTATCTAACTTTCCATTATCTTTTAAATCACTTAAACCATCAGATGTGCCGACAAAACCAGCGCTCGCTTGGGTGAAAGCAACATCAGATTTAATCGTCATCACTGATGATTCAGCCTTAGCGGTGAATGCAACCAAGGCTTGTTCTTCAATGACTGCAATGTCATTTGCGCCGCTGTTATCAATATGAGGGTTAGCGTAAAGGTGGGGGGTAATGCCATCTGCATAGGCAGTAAAAATAACTTTCATCATCATACTGTCGCGGTTTGGATCAGTAAAAAAGTGCTTTTCTATTCGATATTGGCCATTTTTGGCTTTGTTAGTCACTTTGTAAGCTAACGAAAGTGGACGCCCTTGCTCATCTTGATGAAGGTATTCAATGGTACTGATGGTGTCTTCTTTTTCTGTATCAACAAAACCTTCACCCGTTACGATGAATTGCATTTCTTTAAGCTGTGCATTATGGATCATGCCATACATGGTTTCAGTTAAAATACCTTGTGCTAACGAGAACCATACTTTACTGACTGGGTTTTCTGCACTGCTTTGGTATTGGCCATCGACATAAGGTTCATAAGAAGTACCAATACCCGTTTTACCTGAGAATGCCCAAGTTGGATCGATACCTGGTGCACCAGGTGCAATGCTGTTTGTTGTGGTTGTTAATTCTTTAGCCTTGCTAGTACCTGTGTCGGTAGTACTGGTATCAGAGCATGCGGTTAACGCAAAGATTGAAGCACCGATGACCGCAGCATTGACTGCATGAGCGATGACTGATTTTTTATGTGTAGTCTTGTGTAATACGGTTTTCATTTATGACTATCCCCAAATTAAATTTTATTTTTATCAAACTGTTATTAAGTTATTTGTAATTAGCGAACGTTATTACTAGCAAGTTCAGCTATTTAACTTCTGATTTTTTGAATTTGTATCGTGAGTTTAATTAAACATCGCTGCTAGGTTGGTCAACAAATAGCACTGCAACACCGGCAATAATCATAAATACACCACCCGTTATTAATGCGAAAATTGGCTGACCGTCAAACAAGGTTTTTAAAATTACGCCTAATACACTGGCAGCAAGTAGTTGGGGGATAACGATAAAGAAGTTAAAAATCCCCATGAATACGCCCATTTTTTTCGGTGGTAAAATCCCCGATAACATTGCATAAGGAACTGAAAGAATCGATGCCCAAGCGATACCAACCCCAATCATTGGGATCCATAACAAAGCCGGATCTGTAATAAAGAAGAAGCTGATTAAACCAAGCCCACCTAAGGTAAGGTTAATGGTGTGAGCAAAACGTATACCGACGGCTTTAGCTAAGAAGGGAATGGCAATCGCGGCTAATGCAGCAAAGCCGTTATAAGAGGCAAATAACATCCCAACCCAATCAGCACCATCATTGTATGCTTTGGTTAATACATCTGATGTGCCGTAATGATATGAGGTCACGGCTGAGGTGGTATAAATCCACATTGCGAATAGAGCAAACCAAGAGAAAAATTGCACAATCGCCAGTTGGTGCATGGCTTTGGGCATATGAAATAAATCATCTACCACATTAAAAACCATTCCGAGTGACTCTCGTTCAGCAATGTTGGTGCTCGTCACTTTTTTGAGTGCCATTGAGCAGTACAGCTGAAGTGGACCAAAAGTGAAAATACCTATGGTGAGAATATACAGTTGTTTGTCCAAGTCAAAACCCATGACCAGGCCGGTTGCGATAGCGCCAACAGCCATCCATAACAGCGCCGCAAATTGATACTGGCCAGCAGTGCGCGAGCGTTGTTCGTCTGAGGTTTCTTGTCCGCTTTGGGCTTCATCTTGAGCTTGAAAAGCACTGATTTCTTCAGGTGAGTATTCTTTTGAAGAGATTACAGTCCAGCCAACAGCAAGAAATAGCACCGCGCCACCAAAGTAAAATGCATAGCGAACTGAGTCGGCTATTTGTCCTTCCGGTGCAGTATTCGCGACGTCAAAAAAGTTGGTTAAAATATAAGGAAGGGCAGAAGCAACAACGGCACCAATACCGATAAAGAAACTCTGCATTGCATAGCCTTGTGTGCGTTGGCTTTTTGGCAGGTTATCGCCTACAAATGCTCGAAAGGGCTCCATAGCAATATTAATTGATGCATCCATAATCCATAGCATGCCAGCAGCAACCCAAAGTACGGGTGAGTGCGGCATGATGAATAAGGCTAGTGTGGTACAGATTGCACCGATGAGAAAGTAAGGACGACGTCGCCCAAGACCATTCCATGTATTATCACTTAAGTAACCAATAATAGGTTGTACAATAAGGCCCGTAAGGGGAGCTGCAATCCATAGAATTGGTATTTCGTCTATTTCTGCGCCTAAGGTTTGAAATATGCGACTGACGTTGGCGTTTTGTAACGCAAAACCAAATTGGATCCCCAAAAATCCGAAGCACATGTTAAAAATTTGCCAGAAGCTTAATTCCGGTTGTTGACGACGCTGGATCTGTGTTGAAGCCTGAGGCTGGTTATTATTATCGACAGACATGATTATTCCTTTATCTTCCATTTTAAATGGCTCGTTCAGCATCAAGGCTGAATTCTTATTTTACTAGTGGCTATCGCTAGGTGCTTAATACGTCTGATAAAACGATAGTTAAAAAAATGGCGAATACTCATCTCCCTTAGACGGGTATTCGCCAAAGACCTCGTATTGATATCTTCGGTTGATAATGAAGTTATCAAAGGTACTCAAAACCTGACACAATCCGATGAAGGTGATGTGTCAGTAACGACCTAGCCCAATCCATCCCCACAAGCAGAGGAAGAAATTTAGCAGGTTTTATATTAGCCTTGAGGCGGAATTTGGCACAACTCATTACATACGTATTCATCATTTATGCACAACGAAAAGTGATCATACTTGTAACAGGTAGGCAGCAGTATTGGTGCTAGCATTGTATTTAAGAATGAAATATAAGGCACTGTAAATGAAGAAAAACCTGAAGGCAATGAAGACATTGCACAACAGGCTTTTGGGGGGAGATTGTTAAATTAATTGGCTCGTTAAACAATATAACGAGTAAAGCATTGATAACGGGTTTAACTAACGGTGTAACCTAGCCAGCGATGCAAACTAGCCAGCGATGTAAACGTAAGTCATGAGCCTAATCCAAATCACAAAGCTTTGAAGCGAATCGCAGTGCCGCCACTGCTAGCAAGTGATAAGCTCATTTCATCTTTTGCGGTGACAGTCTTGGTTTCAATCACATAATCATAGGGATTGGTTTCCCAATTCGCTTTATCACCATCACGATAAATTTGCGCTTGATATTGTTTATCTGCTCCTAAGAAATCGAGTTTAATGACGACTTTACGTGGACTTTCGTCTGTCAGTGCACCGAGATACCAATCTTCTGATGCACGGTCTTTGCGGGCAAAGGCGACATAATCACCGATTTCACCCGCTACAGCGATACTCTCACTCCAATCCGTGGGTACATCCTGAATAAACTGAAATGCATCTAATCTTTCTACATAATTTCTTGGTAAATCAGCGGCCATTTGAATCGGGCTGTATAACACCACATACAAGGCTAATTGTTTTGTAAGGGTGGTTTGTACGCGGTTCACTGCATCTAAGCCCTTAGGAGCTAAGTCGAAAATACCAGGAGTGAAATCCATTGGGCCTGACAACATACGGGTATATGGCAAAATAGCGGTATGTTCTGGATTGTTAGGCGGTGTGCCCCAAGCATTAAACTCTTGTCCACGGGCACCTTCTCTGGCAATCCAGTTCGGATAAGTACGACGAAGACCAGTATCTTTTACTGGTTCATGAGTATTGATACTGATCCCGCGTTTAGCGGCCTCAGTGACGCTATGGAGGTATTCGTTCACCATAAACTGACCATCGTGCCATTCGTGGCGAGTTATACCATTTTCGTCGATACGCTTAATATCACCGCCATCAGCAACGTAACCTGTTTTAATTTGAGTCACATCGTGCTTTTTATACAGGTCGTAAGCGTCGCTCATCTGGTTACGGTAGTTGGTAACTGAACCAGAGGTTTCATGGTGACCAATTAATCGCACATTTTTGCTCGCGCCATATTCACTTACTGCGTCGATATCAAAATCATCATAGGGTTTAGTAAAGCTGAAAACATCGCCATTATGAAACCAGCTACCATCCCAACCGATATTCCAACCCTCGACCAGCACGCCATCAAAGCCATATTTGGCGGCAAAGTCCATATAGCGTTTAGTCTCGCTGGTGGTTGCGCCATGTTTTTCACCCGATCCCCAAGTGTTTTCATTCAAATGCATGCCCCACCAAATACCAACATATTTTCCTGGTTGCACCCAAGAGACATCGCCGAGTTTATTGGGCTCGTTAAGGTTGAGGATTAAATCTGAATTGAGCAAGCCTGTCGCTTTATCGGCTATTTGAACCGTACGCCATGGGGTGGTAAATCCGGGTGCTGTTTTAACTAATATACCGTCAGACCATGGGGTTAAATCAGCTTTTAATGTGCCGTCTCTGCGTTGATCTAGCACCATAGCTGCGTAATTGGTTAAGGCGGCTTCATGAATACTTAAATGGGTGCCACTCTTTAATTTGTATGTGAATGGTGTATGTGCGCGGTCGACCTTATTAACACTTGTGGTGTTATATAAATATTCGTAACGGTTCCAACCACGCCCAGGGATCCACCAAGCTGTTGCATTATGGGCATCAGGTACTGAAAATTCAGTGAGCTCGTTAATTATATTAAGCGATGTAACATCGGCGAGAGAGGCTTGTTTAGGGACGGTATATCTAAAGCCAATACCGTCATCAAAGGTTTTAAATTCAAGCGTAAACTCATAGGTGCCATTTGAAAATGTTGTGGTGAGTTTATTGTGCTGATCAAGTACCCATTCTCGTTCGCCCCAGGGCTGCTGCCAAGGGGTAGAGGATGACTCAATATCAGATGACTTAATTTCAAAACCGCTGCCGAATTCCCCCAAAGACTGAAATACCAAACCTAAACGTGAATTTAATACTGCATCTTGGCCATTAAAGCTGACTTTATACTCTGGTCTATCACCATCATCAGTAAGGCTGACAAGAATTTTTTTATCAGGGGAGCTGACGGTTACAGTTTGGGCATGCACATGAGTATGGGTTGCAAAGAGTGTTAGGGCGCTCAATGTCGTTAGTAGAGCTCGCTTACAGTTGATGTTTGATGTAATTGAATGCTGCTTGTTATTTGAAGCGAATAACATTGTGACTCCATTTTATTATTTGTATTTCCTTAACCCATAGTAGAGCTGTTAATTATTCAGCTGCAATTTGTTACATACGTATTCAATTCAATTGTCATAAATTGGTTGAATTTATTTTTACGTTTATAAAATATATTTGAAATGAGAAGTATTTGTAATTAGGTGTTTAATTGAAAATTGAGAAATAAATTACTAGTTGTATCGTTGTTTATTTGGTACTGAAAATGCCTCTTAGATACAGGTGTTAATGTGTTTGATTGCGCTCGCTGTAATTGTTTCAAAAAGTGGCTATTAAATTTAGATTTTGCAAATGCGCCTTGCAGTAATAGCAATTGTGATAGTGTTAAAAGTGCAGCTAAATCTATGACTTACCTATATTTTACAATTTAAACTTCTATTTGCTGAAAGTATGATTTGGTATTGTTCCTTTACATAAAAAAAAAGGAAATACCATGGTGATGAACAGACGTAGCTTTTTAAAAGGCAGTAGCGCATTTGCATTTTCCGCAAGTATTATGGGGTGTTCTAGTAGTGATGATGACACGACTGAACCGCCAGTAATTGAGCCTCCAACACCTGAACCAGATGGTGTATTTCATACAACTTGTCCGCGAAACTGTGGTGATAGATGTAGCTTAATGATATCGACAAAAGATGGCGTTGCTGTTGCAGTAAATGGCGATCCAACTCACCCAGTTACAGCAGGTACTCCTTGCGTTAAAGGCCATGCTTATCTGCAATCAATTTATAGTCCTGATAGAATTCAACAGCCAATGAAGCGAGTAGGTCCAAGAGGACCAGGTGCAACATTTGAACCGATTACGTGGGAAGAAGCGAATACGCAAATTGCCGCCAAGTTAAATGAAATTATTGCAGCTCATACTGGTAATGCGATCCTACCTTATACCTATTCTGGATATAGCGGGATCGGCGCGACATCAGGTGCTAACCGATTTTTTAACCGTATCGCTAGCCGAAAATTAGAAAGAAACATTTGTGCTAGTGCCGGTTATTCTGGCATGAGTTCAATCTTAGGTGAGTTTTCTGGTCCAAGCCCTGAAGATTACGTCAACACTAAGTGTTTTGTCTCTTGGGGTACCAATGAGCAAGCAACCAATATCCATCATCTTAAATTCATTAACCAAGCGCGTGATAATGGCGCTAAAATTTTAGTGGTTAACCCTGCAAGAACACCTCTTGCATCTCAAGCAGATGTTTGGTTACAACCTACCGCAGGTACTGATGCAACCTTAGTTATTGGCATTTCGAAAGTATTGGTTGAAGAAGGCCTGCACGATACTGGCTTTATCGAATCTTACACTCAAGATTACGAAGCATTATTAGCTCGTCTTGATGAGTTTACGCATGAAGAAATTGAGTTAGAAACCGGTGTAAGTAAAGCTGAATACCAAGAGTTTGCACGCGCTTATGCTGGTGCATCATGTGCGATGATCCGCATTGGTTATGGCTTACAGCGTACTTTAAACGGTGGTCGTATGGTGAAAGCGATCCCTACTATTGCAGCATTAACCGGTAATATTGGTAAAGTGGGTGCGGGCGTTGTTTACCTAAATACCCAAGCTGGTGGCATGTATGATTGGGGCTATGCTGGTGGCGGTTCATTAACACCTGAAGGCGCAGTAAGAGATACGGTCAGTATCAATGAAATCGGTAAATCATTATTACCAGAAGATTATCAACATGAAGACGGACAATATGGCCCATTAGCTTTTGATGAGCCTTGTGACCCAATTAAAGCCATGATTGTTTATTCAAGTAATCCAATGGCGATTGCACCCGATGTTGATTTAATTGAAACTGGCTTAATGCGAGATGACTTGTTTTTAGTTGGTATCGATTTATTCCAAACGGACACCATGGATTATGTTGATTATCTTCTGCCAACATCAAGCTACATTGAGCAAGTGAACATGATCGATAGCTATCAATGTTACTACGCTAAGCACAGTACCAAAGCGATTATGCCTCTGTATGAGTCAAAACCCGATACCATCATTTTCCAAGAACTTGCTAAGGCAATGGGTTACAGCGACCCTGAGTTTAGTGAAAGCATGGATGACATTATGCGCGGGACTTGGAAAGGCAATATTAGCTACGATGAGCTATGCGAACAAAATTGGGATAGTCCAATTGTGCCATATCCATTCAGAAAAGATTACGACTTCCCAACACCAAGTGGCAAAATTGAATTTAAAGATACCAGTGGTACTTATTTTGACCCAGAAAAATTCAATCCTGTCATTGATACTGGCACCCCTGAATCGAATGATTTTGCTACAAAAGGGATGACGGATGAAGAAAAAGCGCGTGAATTCCGCTTATTAACCCCAGCTCACCCTAAAATGAGTAACTCTCAATGGGCTAACATCAAATTCATTGCGGGTACATTCCCTCAGCACACTGTGTATATCAATCCGAGTGACGCAGCAGCAAAAGGCATTAATGATGGCGATCAAGTCATATTGACGGCTACGCGTTATGAAAACCGTACCGCATCAATTCAGTTTGTAGCCAGAGTAGAGCCAATGACGGCAGTGGGTACTGTGTTTGCTTGGAAAAACAGTTGGAAAAAACTGAATGAGAATGGAAGCGGAAGTGCAGTTAACCAACTAACAAACAGTGAGTTAACTGACATGAATAATGGTTCATCTTTCCATGCTACTCGTGTTGATATTGCACCAGCGTAATCCAATTCATTAAGGAATAAATCAATGACTGAACAAAAATGTTTTGTATTTCGTCAAGAAAACTGTGTAGGTTGTGACGCATGTACAGTTGCCTGCCAAGCAGGTAAAGATATGAATGAATTCATTACGCTACGTGATGTAAGCCAAGGTGAGAAACCGAATAATCAAGGACGAGATGTCGCTGTGTTCTTAAGCCAATCTTGTCACCATTGCGAAGAGCCAGTATGTGTCGCAAAATGTCCTGCTGGCGCTATGTTTAAACGTGATGATGGGATTGTTTATATCGATGATGCAACATGTATTGGTTGTGGCATGTGTAAAATGTCATGTCCATATGATGCCCCTAAAGTAGACCCTGGGCGGGGGATTCTATCTAAGTGTGATATGTGTAAAGACAAACTTGATGCTGGTGAAAAGCCTTTTTGTGTATCGGGTTGTCCAGTACAAGTACTCGATGTTATGGATCTAAGTGAGGCGATGGCGTTACCAGGTGCAAGTTTATCAGGTGATGGACATTCAGACTTAGGGACTGGGCCAACCACAGTATTTATTAAATTAAGAGAATAAGAACATCAAATTTATATAAGCCTAAAGTATAATTTATTTAGGCCTATATTTAATAAGTGATAATAAAAAGCCAGCTGATGCTGGCTTTTTATTTAGGTAAGTATAATTAAGATAACTCTTATAAAGTCGTAGTTATATGATTAATATTTTTATAAAATTTAATGCATTATAACAAGTCATTAATTAGTATTACGCTATACAGTGAAGCGAGTATTACGACGTTGATTGACATTTCTTATATGTTTATCCCAGTTATTAGCTACTTGAATAACAGATCTTGCATGGTCTAATAACGCTTGGTTGTGCGATAAATCAATATCTAAAGCAAACCCTCTTGCTAAGGCAATGATAGAGTAATCTGTTTTAGTCATGGTTTGCTGGTTAACGCTATTATTGATTAGCATACTGAAACCAGAAAAGAATGCGCCTAATAACTCTGCTTCATTTAATGTTTTAGGTAAGGAGTCGATTCGTCTAAAGTCAGTGATAACAAGGCTTGCTAGTTTTCTGCTAATGTCATCGATAGACTTTGCTGGGTTAGATGATGCTTTCCAAACAGGGTCATTCACCAAGCTTTTTTCTATTGCGCTAGCTAACTCTGCTGCGCGCCACCTTTCTTTAAAACTCATCACTAACATAAATCTACCTAACATGTTTAATAGCAATCATTTAATCATACGAGTTATTGAAAAATAGAATGATGATCTAAGTCACTGTCTTAAATAAATCGTACTAATTGTTTTATATAAATTGGAACGTATCACAGATATAAATAATAACCTGAAATACTATGAAGGTAAGTAAATAATAAGGAAATAACATGACTAATGCTGATAACGTTAAATCTAAGGCGTTAATGTTTAATCTTTTAGCTGAAATATTTTATAGAAACCCTGATGAAGATTTAAAGGAAACGATATCCGAACTGGATACCTCATTATTCATAACAAATAGAACTAACTCGCAAGGTCCGGTTTTAATTTTATTGAATGAGATTAAAAGGCTGGCAACTGAGCAGCCTTTAGTAGAATTAAAACAAGATTTTAATGGGTTATTTATTCGACCCAAAGGCAAGTTTGCATACCCGTGGGGCTCTGTGTATCTCAATAAGCAAAATCGTTTATTTGACTTAACGACGTTGGCATTTATGGAGTTTTGTAAGAAGTACCAGTTGAATTTCACTTTAGAACAAAATGAACCAGTGGATCATTTTAGTCTGATGCTGGTGGCTTTGATCCATTGTATGGAACTTGATGACGCTGAGGAGCATACCAGCTTAAATGACTTTAATGAGTCGTTATGTGAGCACCCAGAAGCTAATCGAACGGCAACACTGTTAAAAATGCACTTATTACCTTGGAGTGGACGTTTTCTTGAGTTAGTTAATGAACACAGTACGTCTGGCTTGTATCGCGCAGCAGCAACCTTGAGCCAGCTTTTGCTTGACGAATTGAAACAAGATTACAAGATAACCGTAGAACCTGTTCAGCTATATAAATAAGTTTGTTTGTTGATGGGGTGATAAAAAGCCAGAAGGTCATTTAGGATGACGTTCTGGCTTTTTAGTTTAATTTTTACCCTGTCTTTAAAACCAAGAATCTACTATAAAACCTTGAGGTTAAGGCTTATAAATCAACGGCTAAAACTTGCGATTCAAGCGGATTAAGTTTAATGCTGATTGTGCCAGCCGCTGCTTGATTGATACTAAGTTGTTGTGATTGCTTTTTATCGTCAAGTAAATCGACTAATTGATATTGAGCAGCAGTTAATTTGGCAGCGCTGATTAATTCAGTCGGTAGTGATAAAGTAAACGATGACTCATCTGAAGAGCTAAAGTTTGTAACCACAATGATGAATTGTTCATCGTTATAACGACTAAATGCGAATGAGCTGTCATTGTATTGATTATTGGCATTGATATTGATATTGGTATTGAGACTAAGACTAAGACTATCAGTTGAGCTATTAGCTTCATTTTCAGCTTGTTCACTCAAACGGTTTATACTATCTAGCTCATAATACTTGCCTGTAAGTGCAGGGGCGGTATGGCTGAGGTTTAATAGGGTTTGGTAATACTGACGAAGTGACTTTTCACTTGCTGACGATTGACCGCCATCAAAGGCGCCATTGTTCATCCAGCGCTGGTGTGCTGGCACGCCCACATAATCAAAAATACTGGTTCTTGTAGCTTGTCCAAAGCCTGCATTTTCAGCGCCTTGTTCACCTACATCTTGACCAAAATATATAAGGGTTGGAGAGCGACTTATGGTTGTAGACACAACCATAGCTGGCAACGCTGCCTCTGGTGTACCAGCAAAGTCATCAGTATGAATACGTTGCTCGTCATGGTTTTCTAAAAAGTGCAGCATATGTTGTTCAATATCCATCACTTTTGCTTGATCAACCGCGATTTGTGCGGTTGATGTTTTGCCATGAATAATGTCTTTTAATGTGTCGTATAAATCGACTTTATCGTACAGATAATCCATTTTTCCTAAATGAATAAAATCGCGATAAAGGCTAGGGTTATAGACTTCAGCCAGTAAAAATGCATTAGGTTTGATATGTTTAATATTACTGTTTAAGTAACTCCAAAACTCGACGGGCACCATTTCGGCCATATCATAACGAAATCCATCAACGCCTTTAGCTAACCAATATTGTGTGATGTCTTTAAATTTGATCCAAGACTCTGGTATCTCAGCGGCATTTTGTGATTGCCAAAATGCATAGTGCTCAGTAACACTTTTGTCTGCAAAATGTTCTGGTAGAGCTGGGAAGTCGTAACTGCCGTCTGGTTTAACACCGTAATTTACCTTAACAGTTTCATACCAATCATTTGTATGAGGTTTAGCCAAACGGGAACCGTTACCTGTCCATTTAGCTGGTTTTTCTTCAAACATGCCATCGGCCAGAGGGTGCTGTTCACCTCCTAGCGGCTGATAGCCATTAATGGCGTCGGGTACGGCAAACTCTGAATCAACCACATAATAGAAGTTATTGTTTTTGTCGTATTCAACTTGAGTATTATCATTTTGGCCAAATTGACGATTTTTAGGTAACAGGGTTGCTTGAGTCGGATCATGTGCGTCTAATGATTGGTAATCTCTTGCTACATGATTCGGCACAATATCAATAATAACTTGCATGCCATTATCATGAGTTCGTTTGATTAATGCTTCAAATTCGGCTAAACGTAGCTGTGGGTTATCTGCTAAGTCGGGATTAACATTGTAGTAATCCTTTACTGCATAAGGTGACCCTGCACGACCTTTTACGACATCAGGGTCGTCATTACTAATACCAAATTCACTGTAGTCATTGATTAATGCATGGTGCGGAATACCCGTATACCAAAGGTGAGTAGTGCCTAATGATTTGATGTCTTGTAGGGCTATGTCGGTAAAGTCGCTGAATTTACCCACACCATTTTCTGCGATGGTTCCCCAAGGCTTATTTGTGGTGTTGGTATTACCGTATAAACGGGTGAAGACTTGGTACACCACGGGTTTTCCTGTCAAAGGCTCAGACATCAATTCCTTTTCAGTTTTAGCTGACGATGAAGATTCCATTAATGAATTTTCTACTGGAGTCTGCTTAGTGCAGCCGACCATGAATAATGCGGCAGCGCACATGCTTAATCTTATAATAGAAGATTTCTTGTTTGCTAATGCATTCGTGTTTTGTAATAAACTTATGCTTGGTAATAAAGTCGACATAGTTATCTCTTATGACAGCGTTATAATTTTAGTTGTTTCTGCGTTATCTCAAAGGAAAGAGATTATTTTGATAGTGTTAAGATAATGACACCTTTCTCTTTTAATGTGAGCGACTTATCTAATGAATACGAATGTTGTGAGAAGATATTTTCGCCGTTTTTATTGTCACCAATAACATCTTTAAAACGAGATAGATCCAGTTGCTGTGGCTGGTCGTTTTTATTGTAAATTATCAGTACGGTTTCATCTCTATTAGCAGCTTTGTAACGTCTTGCTTGTATATAAACCCCGTCTTTAGGCACGTAGTGAGATAACGCGCCTTGCTGCAGCGCTAATGAACTTTTTCGAAAATTGAGTAAGGTTTTATTAAATGCTAATGCATCTGCTTGGAGTTCAGATAAGTTTTGCTGTGTGAATACATTCACTGCATCATCTGCCCAACCGCCTGGGAAATCACCACGAACGAGACCGTCATTACGATCTTTTGTCGGGCTGGTCATCAATACTTCAGAGCCATAAAACATTTGCGGGATTCGGTTGCTGGTCATTACATATGTCATCGCCATTTTATACAATGCAATATCATCATTCATTAAACTGAAAAGGCGATTAGTGTCATGATTACCTTCAAATAACACTAAGTCGGTTGGCTTTGCATAAACCACATCATTAGCGAGCATTTCATATAAGTTTATAAAGCCGCTGCCCCAGTCTTCATTTTCTGTCAGGCTTGAAATAAGAACTTCATACAATGGAAAGTCCATCATGCTAGGTGTGTGTGATACATAGCCGTCGGCGTTTTGTTTTCCTGCTTGCCAGTAGCTGACTGTAATTGGGTTATCAGTCCATTCCTCACCGACAATATTGAAGTTTGGGTATTCATCCATGATAGCTTTGGACCAACGAGTCAAAAATGCCTTGTCTGCATATGAGTAGGTGTCTTCGCGAATGCCACTTAAGCCAGCATATTCCACCCACCAAATACTGTTCTGGATAAGGTAAGTTGCCATAAATGGATCAGTTTGATTCATGTCAGGCATAGTGTCAGTGAACCAGCCATTTTCAAACTCAGCTCTATCATCGGCCATGGCGTATGGGCCTTGAACTGTGGTTCTGCGATGGCTGGTGTAGATGATGTCTTGAGGGTTTTGTTGCCATTGTTTTTGGCCATTAATCCAGGTTGACGTTGGGAAGTCAGCCATCCACCTATGCCCTGAACCCATATGGTTTACAATGACATCCTTGATGATCCCAATACCAAACTGCTGTGCTTCTTCCACTAATGATTTGTATTCTTCATTACTGCCAAAGCGAGGATCTATGTTGTAAAAATCAGTGGTTGAATAACCATGGTAGGAATATTGAGCTTGGTTATTTTCTAGTAACGGGTTTATCCATAATTGGGTGACACCTAAGTCTTGTAAATAAGGTAGCGATTTACGTATTCCCATAATATCACCACCATGACGACCATCTTTATCGCTGCGATTGACGTTTTCAAGCATGCTAGGGTGATTATCGTTATCAGGGTTGCCATTAACGAAACGATCGGGGGTGATGAGATAAATGACATCTTTGTTGCTAAAGCCTTGTCTATCACGTGAACCAACTTCACGAGCTTGTATTGAGTAATCAAAGCTTTGAATAAATGTGTCGTTATCATAAAGACCGAACTGCAAGGTTTGAGGTTGAGCATTTTTCAAATCAAGGTCGATGAAAAGGTGATTTGGGCTGGTTGATTGATGAGTTTGCTTTAGTTTTACACCCTGAGATTGATCTAACTTAACCTGCATTTGACTAATGTTATCGCCATATACCAGTATTTGTAAGCTGCTATTTTCCATATCAGCCCACCATGATTCTGGTTCAACAGAAAGATTGGTAATTTCGGCAAATGAAGGAGCTGAAAACATCAACGTAGCCAGTAGAGAATAGGTAAATTTGTTGGGTTGATAAGTCATGTTGAAACCTTTTATTCTTTTTTAATAATTACTGTTTGCTAGAGAATATCTGTTAGAAACTGCGAATAAATTTATAAACGCTTGATGAAATCATCATGGCTTGGCATTTGACTGACTGCTGTTGTAATGATTTGCTTCACGTTAGCTAAAAACTCCTTAAGATCACTATCGGTAATATTGTTAGCAAGAGGATTATAATCATCTGGTTCAATACCTTGGCCTAGCAGCACTTGGACCCAAGCTGCCTCAGTAAAAAGCTCATCTTGATAACGAGTTACCGTTCCTGTTGCACGAAACAATTCGATTTTTTGCTTTAACGAATCTGGTATCGGCATGTCACGACATTGCTGCCATAAATCGGGCTCATTTGAAGAGTGTGCTTTGCTATTGACGTGATAATGAAGAATGATGAAGTCGCGAATTTGTTCAAATTCAAGTTTTGATTGTCGGTTATATTCATCAACATTGGCTTGCTGTATGCCATTGTGAGGGAAAAATTTAGTGAGGCGGATAATTGCAGATTGGACTAGATGCAAACTCGTCGATTCAAGGGGTTCTAAAAAACCACTTGATAGGCCGATCGCGATACAGTTTTTGTGCCACTGCATTTCACGACGACCGGTTTTGAAGTTGATTTTTTTAGGTTCTGCTAATGCTTTACCATCAAGATTATCAAGTAATAATGCTTTTGCAGCTTCGTCAGAAATATGTTTACTGGAATAAACCAGACCATTTCCTGTGCGATGCTGTAATGGAATACGCCATTGCCAGCCAGCATTATGAGCAATTGAGCGAGTATAAGGCACTAATGGTTCAGATCGTTCACAAGGTACGGCATAAGCACTGTCACAAGGCAGCCAATGTTGCCAATTTTCATAACCAACGTTCAGTTGTTTCTCTATTAATAATGCTGCAAAACCTGAGCAATCAATAAATAAATCACCGTTAATTACCTGATTATCCTTTAAGGTGACAGACTCTATGTTGCCTTGGGAATTAAGCTGAGCTGAGGTAATTAAGCCTTCAATTCGATTAACGGACAAATTTTCGCTGTATTGCCTAAGCATCTTGGCATATAAACTTGCATCAAAATGGTAGGCATGAGTAAGGCCATGTAATGGTGAACCTGCAATTTTATCAATGTCCGAGAACTTGTTTTCTTTAGCAGCCTGATAATTTAACGAATAGTCCCAAAATGACATGGCATGTTTGGGTTGTGACTTCTTCCAATAATGATGGAATTGGGTGTAGCCAATATCTTTCCCCACATCGCCAAAGGCATGCATATAGCTGTCTTGCTCTTTACCCCAGTTCTCAAACTGTATACCGAGTTTATAACTGGCTTGAGTTTGCTTGATAAAATCGGCTTCTTTGATGCCTAAAACACTATTGAATATTTGCAGAGGAGGTATGGTCGCTTCACCAACCCCAATAGTGCCTATATCTTTAGATTCAATAAGGGTAATACTTAATTGATTTTTGAATAATTTACTGAGCATGGCAGCAGTCATCCAGCCAGAAGTCCCGCCACCTACAATTACAATGTTTTTTATTTTGTTATTTTCCATAGTAATCGCCTTAGATTAGTTATTTTAAAATATGAGTTTTCTATTTGGATTATGGATAGTCATAAAGTAAAAAAGCCCCTGTAACAGGTTACAGAGGCTTTATTGTCGTCGTTAGATTAGAACTTGTAGTTCGCACCTAACATGTAGTTACGACCATAGTTTTGGTAGTCACGTACATGACGAGCATCATCACCTGTGTAAGATGTGAAAGGCTCATTAGTTAAGTTATTCACCTGGAATAATACTGATAAGCCGTAAAGGGCATCAATACCACTTTCAGAGAAGTCATAACCCACTTGTGCATCGACTACAGTTTCAGCTTTCACGTTAACATTTTGACGAGTCAAACTGATTGCGGTGACTTCACCTAGGAAATCACTACGGTAACGAGAACTCACTCGTGCTTCAAAGCCTGAGTTTTCATAGTAAACAGTCGCGTTAAATGTTTTCTCAGATAAACCTGGTAACGTTGTTGGGTCGCTATCTGGGGTTTCTTTCACTTCACTATCGTTATAAGAACCACTCATTACAGTACCAAAGCCACCTAGTACATCAGCAAATTGACCGAAATCTAATGAGAATGATGCTTCAATACCTTGAACATAACCGCCATCACCATTTTGTGGTTGCGTGACTAATCCAATTGGGTTATCACCCGGATTTTGCGGTAAAATAGTACTGAAATCAAAAGCAGATTGTTGATCATAAACGTAGTTTTCTAAGTCTTTATAGAAAACGGCAACAGCAAAGTAACCTTGATCACTGAAGTAGTTTTCGTAACTGATGTCATATTGACGTGCCATCCAAGGACGTAGTTCAACATTACCTGCGCTACCTGACCAGTTAACGCCGTCGTTAGGGTTTTCATTGTAGCTAAAGTTAACGTTTGCATTCATCTTATCCATACGAGCACGGGTAAGAGTACGTGCAGCAGCAAAGCGAAGCATTTGGCCATCTGCGATGCTTAAACCTAAGTTGATACTTGGTAACCATTCAACGTAGTCGTCACCTGCAGTGCGTGGAGTGAGAACCACTTCACCATTTTCTACAGTTGCAACAGTACCATCTGAACTTTGATCACTGTGAACCGCCTGTAGACCGACGTTACCAGTTAATGGTAGGTCAAATATTTCAGTATCAAGGTTTGCCATGACGTATGCTGTTGAAATTTCTTCGTATACGCCCCAAGAGTTGGTCGCACGAGATAAGTCTACGTTTGCTACGTCAGTTTCTGTGTAATTTCCGTCATTATAAAAAGCTAATGAATCGTAACTTAACACATCACCCATACCGAAGAAGTCAAGCGAAGTAGGGCTAAGTAAGTATTGATCCGGTACAGTCATTACATAATTAGGATCAGTGCCGTCATAACCTTTAAGCGTTAAATAGTAACCTTTATCTAGCTTGGTTTTATCACGGTCTGTACGGTTAACACCAAATTCGATACTACGTACAACACCTTCGTCAAAGATGTATTCAGCACTTAAACGGAAAGATTTTAGTTCATCTTCAATTTCAGGTTTGTTGATGAAACCATCTTGAGTGTTAGCACCTAATGGACTACCCCAACCAAGTGGATCGCCTAATTTAATCACGTTTGGATCTGAATAATCTAAACCGTGAGTAAAGTTGTAGCCACCATTGCCGTTGTAAGCAAAGCCTAAATCATCGACCGCGCCAACACCTGTACCACGACCTGTGCCGCTGTAGCTTTCCATACCGATATCAGTACGTTCAGCTTTTGAAAGGGCAATATCAGCTTCAACAGACCAATTTTCACTAATGGTAAATTTGTTATTCCAGCCTACTGATAGTGATTCAGCATCACGTTTATTGACATCGTTACGAACGACAACTTCAGCACCTCGGATAACACCTTCAGTGACTAAACCATCTTCAGTAGTAATAGCTTCAACACCACCGTTTGCGCCCCATGCAGCAGGGATTTCAATACCACGTAAACGTTGATCATCAGTAAATTTAGAGTAATAAAGATCAACAGTTGAATGGAAAAAATCATTCGGTGCATATTCAAAGACTGCTAACACGCCATCACGTTCAAGCTCAGAAGAACGAACAAATGGTTTAGCACCACCTAAAACACTGTCACCAGCATCATTTTCAGGGTAACCCCATGCTTGCCAGCGCTCTTCTTGGTTTGGAGACTGCATACGAGCATAACCAAGTGCAATACCAATTGTGTCATCAGCGAATTGGTCGATATACGAAATGCTGCCACGGTAACCCGTGTCTTCAGAACCACTGTTTAACGCGCCAAGGTCATTCATTTCGCCACGTAAACCAATAGCGAATGTTTGCTCGCCGTGTGCTAAAGGACTAATGGTTTGCATATCAACGGTACCACCAATGGCTTGAGCCATCACTGATGCATCCGGAGTCTTATATACCACGACACGGTTTAATAATTCAGAAGGGTATTGGTCAAATTCAACACCACGGTTGTCGTTAACTGAAGCCTGTTCACGACCATTTAATGTCGCAGTTGTAAAGTCAGGGCCCATGCCTCGAATAGAGATGACGTTTGCACGACCATCTAGACGTTGAGCTGATACACCTGGTAGACGTGCTAGTGATTCTGCAATACTAACATCGGGTAACTTACCGATATCTTCTGCTGAGATAGCTTCGACAATTGATGATGATGACATCTTCAAAGATTGAGACTCTTGCAAGCTACGGCGAATACCGGTGACTTTTAGTACTTCAATTGATTCATCTGCAGTAACAGTATCTTCTGCTTCAGCTGCGTAGCCGTACATGCTTGTACTGGCAGCAACCATTGCTAACGTCAGTAAGCTTGGTTTAAATAGCGACATCCATCTTTCCCCTTCTGAATGGCCAACAGCTCTTATAAGTAAGGTAGAGCTGTTAGATTTCTATTATTTATAATTACAGTCTTTATAGTATTTTTCTTCAGCTTGCTTAATTGACTGCATAAGCGCTGAGGTATATTTCCGTTTTGTTGCGGAACAGTGAAGATACTACTCCTAGCATTCTTTGCTCGACAACGTTATGCATACGTATTCAAAGATTGGATAGGCAAAAAAAGACCTTTTTTTTACTTTTAATTAACATTCGAAAGTCATGTTGCCGGCTATTTAAGTATCTGAATTATAGCACTAAACTCTCTAGTGTGTATTTTTGAAAAATGTATTAATTCTTTGCATACGTATGCAGCTCTATTGAACCTCATTTCCATATTCACGTATCCTCGAGTCAATTAAATAATAACGACGACCTGTTACTGGGTCGCAACAAAGAGTTAACTGTAGCAAGGTTGTTTTGTAGTTAATTCGCTTATTACAGAGGGTGTGCGATGAGTCAGTTATCATGGTGGCGTGGCGGAGTGATATATCAGGTATATCCACGAAGCTTAATGGATTCCAATGGAGATGGAGTAGGGGATCTACAAGGGATCATTACTAAACTTGATTACATTGCTAGTTTGAACGTCGATGCTATTTGGATTTCGCCATTCTTTAAATCACCAATGAAAGACTTTGGCTATGACATCAGTGATTACCTCGACGTTGATCCTATGTTTGGCACAATGCAAGACTTTGATGAACTTATTGCAAAAGCACATAAGCTAAACATTAAAGTTGTCATCGATCAGGTGTTAAGCCATACCTCTGACGAGCACGCTTGGTTTAAGCAAAGCAAATTAAGCCGCGATAACGATAAAGCAGATTGGTATGTATGGGCTGATCCGCAAGAAGATGGGACTGCACCAAATAATTGGTTAGCCATATTTGGTGGCTGCGCATGGGAGTGGGAGCCACGTCGTCAACAATACTATTTACACAACTTCTTAAAAAGCCAACCAGATTTAAACTTTCACAATCCTGAAGTAAGGTCTGCGGTATTAGATAACGTTGAGTTCTGGCTTAAAAAAGGTGTCGATGGTTTTAGGTTAGATGCGATTACGTTCTGTTACCACGACGAACAGTTACGTGATAACCCTGCGAAACCAAAAGATCAGCGTCAAGGTCGTGGTTTTAGTGAAGATAACCCGTACGCTTACCAATATCACTATTTCAATAATACTCGACCACAAACCGTCGGTTTTATTGAAGATTTACGTGCCTTAATCAATAAATATCCAGGTGCTGTGACGTTAGGTGAAGTGTCATCTGAAGATTCTTTGGCGACGATGGCTGAATATACTCAAGGTGACGAACGCTTACATATGGCATATAGCTTTGAATTATTAACTAACGATTTTAGCGCTGCTTATATACGTCAAACCGTAGAAGAGCTAGAAGCCAGCATTGGCGACGGCTGGCCATGTTGGGCTATTGGGAACCACGATGTACAGCGGGTTGCAACTCGTTGGGGCAAAGGTGAAACCAATTCAGATCTTGTTAAGATGCTAAATGGCTTACTGTGTTCATTACGTGGCAGTGTTTGCAGCTATCAAGGGGAAGAGCTGGGATTAACAGAAGCCCCGATTGAGTTTGAACAACTACAAGATCCATTCGGTATCGCCTTTTGGCCGATGTACAAAGGACGTGATGGCTGTAGAACGCCTATTCCTTGGGTAAAAGATCATCTTCAAGCAGGCTTTAGCGAAGCTAACAAACCTTGGCTACCGATACCTGACGAACATAAAGCTTTATCGGTTGATTCTCAGGAAAATGATACTGATTCTACATTGAATGCCTATCGTCACTTTTTGGCATGGCGCAAACAATACCCAGCATTAGTGGCAGGCGACATTAAATTTATCGATACTGATGAGCCTGTTTTAGCTTTTACACGTCATTTTGAAACTCAAACTTTGTTAGTGGTGTTTAACCTGGCAAATACCACTAACCAGTTTGATGTTTCAAACCTTAATATTAAACAAGTTATTGATAATCATGGCTTAGCAAGCGCTGAACTCGTTAATGACAGTGTGCTAAATTTTGATGGGTTTAATAGCTTTTTTGCCATCATCGACTAAGTTGATATTACAGCAACCTTCAGTTGCTGTTTTAGTTTATAAGCTTGACTCATTATTCAAGCCGATAACTCAGTATAAGTTTCTTAATACAATAACAAGAGTACCTAAATTATGGCCTCAACAATTTCAAGCGGAACCGCAACCGTCAGCCATTCAGGCGATGGGAAATATCGTTTTGCACTCGTATCGCTCACATCATTATTTTTTATGTGGGGTTTTATTACTTGCTTAAATGACATCCTTATTCCGCATTTAAAAGCAGTATTTTCATTAAGTTATACCGAAGCAATGTTGATTCAATTTTGTTTCTTTGGTGCTTACTTTTTAGTGTCTCTCCCTGCTGGAAAACTCGTTAAAAAATTGGGTTATCAGCGCGGGATTGTCACAGGGCTTGTTATTGCTAGTTTTGGTTGCGCGTTGTTTTATCCTGCTGCTGATTTTGCTGTTTACGGATTGTTTTTAGGGGCACTATTTGTGCTGGCGTCGGGTATTACTATTTTACAAGTCGCTGCCAATCCATACGTTAATGCGCTGGGTAGTGAAGAAACTGCATCAAGCCGCCTTAATTTAACCCAGGCTTTTAATGCTTTAGGTACAACAGTTGCGCCATACTTTGGCGCAATCTTAATTCTGTCAGTTGCCACTGGCGCAGTGGGTGAATTAAGCCATGCACAAGCAGAAGCTGAAGTCGTTAAAATGCCGTACTTGTTTCTTGCTGCTACTTTAGCGGTGTTAGCCGTGATATTCGCGAAACTTAAACTGCCGGTGATTGAAGCACATGTTGAACCAGATTCAACAGGTGAAGTGACTTATAAAGGCAAAAGCAGTGCACTACAAAGCACTCATTTAGTCTTGGGAGCTATCGGTATTTTTGTTTATGTTGGCGCAGAAGTATCAATTGGTAGTTTTTTAGTTAACTTTTTAGGCGAAGAGCATATTGTAGGACTTAAAGAAGCCGATGCTGCTAAATATATTACTTATTACTGGGGCGGAGCTATGGTTGGACGCTTTATTGGCTCTGCTGTGATGCAAAAGATTTCTGCTGGTAAAGTGCTGGCTTTTAATGGCCTGATGGCGGCTGCATTAGTGTTAGTTGCAATGTACACCAGCGGTCAAGTAGCGATGTATGCGATTTTGGCAGTAGGTTTATTTAACTCGATTATGTTCCCAACGATTTTCAGTTTAGCATTAAGAGATCTTGGGCCTCATACTTCACAGGGCAGCGGTGTGCTTTGCCTTGCTATTGTTGGTGGTGCAATCATTCCTTTATTGCAAGGTGTGATGGCCGACAGTATGGGAATACAACCTGCATTTATTTTGCCTGTGGTTTGTTACGCATTCATTATATTTTATGGTGCTAAAGGCTCAAGAATCTAATCTTTAGACCCTATAATCATCTGTACTTATACAAAAGCAGCCAGTTGGCTGCTTTTTGTTTTTAGTTTATTGGATTTTAGCGCTGATTTATAAGAATCTACACTTGCGCTAGCGTCCGTTAGCTCCTATGATCCAATCGCTTTTCTGTATTAACTTCTTTTTCTTTACTCTGTGAGATCCCCAATGCTGACTTTCCCACTTTCTGGCAGTTCATCTGAACTGGTAATTGATGTGCTAACCATGGTGTTAACTGATGGTAAGCCATTAGATAGAGCATATTCTCACAACTTTTCTGGTATGCAATTTCCGCCTGCAGAACTTGCCCGTATCACAACAGTAACGGGTGATATTCTTCGTCGTTTGAATTTATATTGCTACTTAGTTGATATGAAAGCAGATGATATCGAAAGAATGGGGTCAAAGTTACTCAATGGATGGCATTTATTCCATGAACTTGAAATACCTAAGATGGAATATGCATTACAAGTTGATGCAGACGATTTTGCCGCGCGTATCGCAGAAGCTAAAACGCAGCCAGCATTATGGGACGGTTGTCCTGAGTGGTTAGATACTCTAGGTGCTGAGCAATTAGGTGATAAATGGCCAGCAGAAAGAGCTGCGTTAGCAGCAGTACCTAAACGTTATATCCGAGCTAATTCTTTAAAAGGTACTAGAGAAGAATTAAAGCAACGTTTAACCAAAGAATTAGTCGCAACAGCTGAAGTTGACGGGGTAGAAAGTGCCCTTGAAGTTCGCTCTGACTCTGCTTTATTTAAAACAAAAGCATTTAAAGAAGGTTACTTTGAGCAGCAAGACGCTGGCTCACAACTTGTTGCAGCCGCTGTTGATGCAAAACCGGGTATGCGAGTTGTAGATGCATGTGCAGGGGCTGGTGGTAAGACATTACATATTGCAGCGCAAATGAAAGGTAAAGGCCGTTTGTTAGCGATGGATGTTGAGCAGTGGAAACTCGACAATTTAAAGACTCGTGCTCGTAGAGCCGGTGCGCATAATGTTGAGACACGCATTATTGCCAGCAGTAAAACCATTAAACGCTTAAAACTTACCGCAGATCGAGTGCTACTTGATGTGCCTTGTTCTGGTCTTGGAGTGCTTAAACGTAATCCAGATTCAAAATGGCGTGACACGCCAGAACGCCTGCCGGTATTAATTGAGCTACAAAAAGATATTTTACAAAGCTACAGCCGTATGGTGAAAGTCGGTGGGATGCTTGTGTACGCAACTTGCTCGATTATGCCGGATGAAAACCGTAACCAAGTTGATGCATTTATTGCTGCAAATCCTCATTTTAAATTAATCGATGATGAAGAAATTTTGGTTTCAGAACATGGTTTTGATGGTTTTTATTTAGCCCGTATGGAACGTGTAAGCGAAGCCTAACTTTTGAGTTAGTTGTTGTTTGAATATTTTCAGTTATCTTGGAGTAAGTACTCAGTAAAATTCTAAAGAATTGTTTCAAATAAAATCTAACGATAAACACATCATTAAAAGCAGTATTATCAGCAGACAATACTGCTTTTGTTATTTTTAGAGCATAAAAATAGCTAATTCTCATTCAAACCAGATTAATCAAATGTTTGTCCTTTTTGCAAAGAGTACACTTGTTGGTCACTTGTAATGCTTTTGTTGATTTTATCTTTAAATATGCATAATCTTCATAATATATATGATGCAGTCAAACTGTCATAAACAGTTCGCACTAGTTTTTTAAATCGTAGGAGCTCTATGGATAGCGCGCAGTATAAAGTGAATGATTTTGTGAGTAGCGATGTTTTAACACATCGCTCTTCAAGCATTGAGCGTTATAGCACGATTTTATCTATGGTACTGGAAGGCTCACCACTTCGCGAAATACTCCATTCTTTAGTTTTATCCATTGAAGCACAAAAAATAGGTACCAAAGCCTCGGTTTTATTAATCAGTAATGATAAAAAGCGTTTACTTAATGGCGCAGCACCTAGTTTACCAGAAGAGTACAACCAAGCTATTCATGGGGTTGAAATTGGCCCTGAGATTGGTTCATGTGGCGCAGCAGCTGCCACTGGTAAGAGGGTTATTGTTGAGGATATTGAAACCTCTCCTAATTGGGCAGCCTTTAAAGAATTACCCCTCAAAGCGGGACTAAAGGCCTGTTGGTCAGAGCCTATTATTGATTCAAATGGTGACGTTTTAGGAACGTTTGCCATGTATTATGATACCAAGAAATCTCCCTCAGCATTAGATCTCGAATTAATTCAAGAAGCGGCAAAGTTAGCCAGTTTATCAATAGAGCGTAGCCAGGCTTTACACTTACAACAACTAACCAGTCGAATATTTAGTAAGTTACCTATGGGCTTAGTGATCACAACTGATTCCCATTCCTTATTACTTGTAAACCCAATGTTCAAAACCATTACTCGAGATTTTACTGCGGACAAATCTGTATTTGAGCCAGAAGTCTTTTTTGAAAGATCTGATGAAAAAGCATTAAGCTCGATGCTTAAAAATTTAACAAGAGGCAATACGTGGCAAGGGGAGTTGGTTGGTTATAAAAGAAATGGCCAAACATTTGATGCTGAAGTCACGGTGACTACGTTCAGAGATTATCATGGTGAGCAAAATTGTTTCTCTTGGTTAATAACAGATATAAGCGAACATAAAAGTGCGAATAAGCTGATTCATTTTCAAGCTAATAATGATGCATTAACCAGCCTTGCTAACCGAAGATGTTTTTTAGATAAAATATATGATTATGTCTGGCAGCATGAACGCACAAAACAAAATAATATTGCTTGTAGTGTGCTGCTAATGGACATAGATAACTTTAAGTTAATTAACGACAGCTTAGGTCATGAAAATGGTGACTTTTTGCTTAAAGAAGTGTCAGACCGTTTAAGTTTAATTTCGCCATCCAATAGTATGTTAGCAAGAATCGCCGGTGATGAATTTGGTTTATTTATCCCAGGTCTAATCACCGATAATGAACTTATCGCACTCGCGAAACAGATTAACCAATCAGTTACGGAAGTTGTGGTTATTGAGCAGCAGCAAATACATCCATCGATGAGTATCGGCATTGCGCGTTACCCTGAAGACTCAACCATTGTTGAATCACTGATTAATTTTGCTAGCCAAGCAATGTATGACGTTAAATTAAAAGGTCGTAACAGCTATCAATTCTTTAATAAAGAAATGCAAAAAAACGCTGAACGTACCGCTTACCTGCAAATGGAACTCAATAAAGCGTTAAACGAAGAAGCATTTGAACTGTATTTTCAGCCTATTGTTTCAGCCAAAACCTCGAAAATAGAAAAGGCTGAAATTCTATTACGCTGGCAATTAAATGGTGAATTTATATCTCCTGAAGAGTTTATCCCAATCGCAGAGCAGTCAGGGCTGATTGTTCCTATTGGTAAATGGGTAAGACAACAGGCATTAAAGATCATTGCAGAGTGCTGGCGACAGGGTGAACCGATTGCATTATCAGTAAATGTCTCTACTTGTGAATTTTTAACTGACGATTTGCAAAAACAGTTTCTCCAGTGTTTTGAAGAGTTCATGGACCAACAAACAGAATCTGACTTCCCATTATCATTGCTGACGCTTGAAATTACCGAGTCATTGATGATGGATCAGCACCAGAATATTGAGAGTCTATTGAATCAACTAAGAAGTTGCGGGATAAAAATTTCGGTAGATGATTTTGGTACTGGTTACTCATCGTTATCCTACCTTGCCAATTTTCCTGTGGATCAAATTAAGATTGATAAGGCTTTTATTCAGAAAATTGAACAAGGACCCCGTCATAGGGCACTTGTTGAAGCGATTGCAAGCATGAGTAATGCATTAGAACTTGCGGTAACGGCGGAAGGGGTAGAGACCCAAGCACAATTGGATTTCGTAAAAAATAATAAAGTTGATGCTATACAAGGTTACTTTTTTTACAAACCTATGCCTCAGCAAGCATTCTTCGACTTGATTAGCCTGAATAATTCATGACTTAAGTACTACTCACCTTGAATTGTAATCATCATATGTCGCTGACCGCCATGATTGCGATGCTCGCCAAGATAGATCCCTTGCCACATTCCTACCGCTAATTGACCATCACTAATTGGAATCGACAGCTCACAACCTAATAGGCTCGATTTTAAATGTGCAGGCATGTCATCACTACCTTCATAGGTGTGCACATAGTAAGGCTCATTTTCAGCCGCAGTTTTACTAAAGTAAGACTCAAAATCTTGCCTAACACTGGGATCGGCATTTTCATTAATTGTGATAGACGCTGAGGTGTGTTGTAAGAACACGTGCATTAGCCCGATTGAAAAGTTCGATAATTCAGGGATCTGCTTTAATATTTCATCAGTCACTAAATGAAACCCACGTGGTTTAGCCGTTAAGGTTATTTGTTTTTGAAACCACATTTTCTTCTCTTTATTTCGTTAATTTAGGTTCAAATTGTAGAGATTTTTGGTCAAAACGCCAACAGTCAAAAACACTGCTATAAAAAATTTCAGCAGGATAAAACGCTATTGGCTGTTAAATTCAATTTTTTAGTCCCTTTTATTGACTTGCATTAGCTGAAAGCCTTGTTGTATATGGGTTGTGAGAGGTGTTGGGGGATTCGTGTCATTTTACGATGATTTTTTTCGAGGTATAAAAAAAGTCCAAATTGACTGTCTAATTGTAGTAAAAAACTCAGCACACAGTTGTAAGTTGTGTGTAAAACGAACGATTGATACAAAGTGTTGCAATTGTTTGTGGTTGATTAATCTCAACTTTAGTTTAAAAGAAAAGAGGGTAGGCACAAAAAAACCGCTCTAAGAGCGGTTTTTAAACTAAAAATGGCGACGTTAATTAACGGCCTATTTAGTATTAACCAAGCATAATTTTTGGTTCAGTAAACTCAAGCTCTAATGCTTCAGCCACTTCTTTACAGACTAGTTTACCGTGGATAACATTAAGGCCATTCAGTAAGTGCTGGTCAGCAAGTAGTGCTTTTTTATAGCCTAAATTAGCAAGTTTAAGAATGTATGGCAGGGTTGCATTGTTCAGTGCAAACGTTGATGTACGGGCTACAGCGCCCGGCATGTTAGCCACACAATAGTGAACAACATCATCAACAATGTACGTCGGCTCTTGGTGTGTTGTAGCGTAAGATGTTTCAACACAACCACCTTGGTCGATAGCCACATCAACAATAGCACTGCCAGGTTTCATGCGTGAAATCATGTCACGCGTCACCAATTTAGGCGCAGCTGCGCCAGGGACTAATACACCGCCAATGACTAAGTCAGCATCAATTACATGACGTTCAATCGCATCTGCAGTTGAGTAAATTGCTTTAACTGACGAGCCAAATTGAACGTTTAAACGACGTAATGCATCAATGCTACGGTCAAGTACAACTACGTCTGCGCCCATGCCCACAGCCATTTGTGCAGCATTTGTACCTACCATGCCGCCGCCAATAATAACCACTTTGGCAGGTTCAACACCTGGCACACCGCCAAGCAACATACCACGACCACCTAGTGACTTTTCAAGGGCGCGAGCACCAGCTTGAATTGACATACGACCTGCCACTTCTGACATTGGTGCAAGTAGTGGTAAGCCACCACGATCATCAGTCACTGTTTCATAAGCGATACATACTGATTTACTTTTAATTAAGTCTTCAGTTTGTGGCATATCAGGTGCTAAATGCAGATATGTAAATAGGATCTGATCTTCACGCAGCATAGCGCGTTCAATGGCTTGAGGCTCTTTAACTTTTACAATCATGTCTGACTGAGCAAACACTTCTGCGGCAGTTTCTAGAATAGAAGCACCAGCGTCAATAAAATCTTGATTGGTAAAACCAATGCCAATACCAGCATCGGATTGTACGAATACATCATGACCTTTAATCGTTAGTTCTCTAACGCTTGAAGGAACCATACCTACGCGGTATTCGTGGTTTTTGATTTCAGTAGGGATACCAATAATCATTTTGTGCCTCTATTTAATCAGTTGTCGTTGTTGACAGTTCAATTATTATTATAATCGTTCGCCTGAACGTGCTTATTTCAGGGAAGTCTAGTATAGTGCCCAAGACGCAGTTTATGCTGCTAAACTTTACACATTAAAAGATGAATATGTTGTTTTTGTGCTAAAGCAAGGTTAATAATATGGCAAATAATAAAAAAAATTCTGTAAAAGATTTAGATCGGATTGACCGTAATATCCTCAATGAACTTCAAGTTGATGGTCGCATATCAAACGTGGAGTTATCGAAACGAGTAGGGCTTAGTCCTACTCCTTGTTTAGAGCGAGTTAAGCGTCTTGAGAAACAAGGTTACATTAATGGCTACACTGCATTAGTTAACCCTCATTATCTTGGTGCATCTTTACTTGTATTTGTGGAAATCACGTTAACACGCGATACGCCTGATATTTTTGAACGCTTCAACAAAGCGGTTCAATTACTCGATGATATTCAAGAATGTCATTTAGTATCTGGAGACTTTGATTATTTATTGAAGACTCGAGTATCTGATATGTCGGCATATCGTCGTTTATTAGGTGAGACACTACTTAAGTTGCCATCAGTTTCTGATACTCGTACTTATGTGGTTATGGAAGAAGTCAAACAAACTAATAAAGTCGCATTAAATTTATTAGCGGATAGCTACTAAACTTTCTGACCAATAAAAATAAAGGGCATTGCCCTTTATTTTTTTGTCCAAAATTTGTTCACACTTAAAAAATGTCACTTATCGGTGTAAAAGTAACCAAATGATTCATGGATAATTAAATTTTGGTTAAGCATCCATCTATCTGAAAACATTAGGTTGAGCTTGGCTTATTGCCATTGCATAATCACTGCAACATCAATGATATTCTGTTATTGTTATCATTCTTCTTAAATTCTTATTCGGGTGTTTTCGTTTGTCTCAGGGAAAAAGTCTTCAAACACTTAGTGGCCTTCAACGCCTTCTCGAAGGTGGATTGATTATATGTTGCATGACAGCAACCTACATTCTTCTTGCGCTCAGCAGTTTTGATCCTAGTGATCCTGGCTGGAGTCAGTCTCATTTCCAAGGTGAAATCAATAATCTTACAGGCGCAGTAGGGGCTTGGACTGCCGATGTGCTGTTTTACTTCTTTGGTTTTATTGCCTATTTAATTCCGGTCATCATTGCGGCCACTGGTTGGTTTATTTTTAATCGCACTCACAAATTATTTGAAATAGATTACTTTTCTGTGGGATTAAGGATCATTGGCTTTATGTTGATGGTGTTGGCATTAGCAGCGCTTGCGAGTATGAATGCCGATGATATGTACGTTTTTTCTGCCGGTGGTGTTGCTGGTGACGTTATTGGCCAAGCCATGTTGCCGTACTTTAACAACCTGGGTACCACATTACTGTTACTGTGCTTTATTGGTGCAGGTTTTACATTAACCACAGGGATCAGTTGGTTAACTGTGATTGAAGCGACAGGCTATGGCACCATATGGTGCGTGAAAAAACTGATCAGTCTTCCAAGTTATTTCAATGGTTCAAATGAAACTGAAGACACGCGTGGCTTTATGTCTGTGGTTGATAAGTTTAAGCAAGGCCGTGACAAAAATAGTGAAGAAGAGGATGTGATTGATGGTGAAGTGCAACCCTCAAATGAACAGCCTTCAATTAAACAGCCTTCAAATATAGAAAAAGCACCGGAACGTCATTATGGCGGCAAGTTAGAACCGCAGTTTGATGTTGTGTCTGACAACACTGACAATCACATAGCAGACGATGAGTACGAAGAAGAGCCTGCCAAACAATCTGTTTTCGCACGAATGAAGTCTAAAATCATTCCGCGCCGTGAAGAATCACAAGATGATGATCAAGATGCTGAAATTGATAGCGAAACTCAAACTCAAACTAGGGTAGAGCCTCAGGTTAGCATTAACAACACCGCAGATGAATCAAGCCAACCATGGGTTGCATCAGGTGATGCGCCAGCAGTTGATTTAACAAATGCTAATCAATTAGATCCGCAGCAAACTAATGACGAAAGTATCGAGTTTGGCGATGAGTTTGAACGCACGACATCTATTGGTGCAACCGTGATGGCTGCGGCAGTTAAAAATCAGCAAAGTGATGACCAACAAAGTGAAAAGCAATTAACTGAGCAGCAGCAAACGAATGCGGCGCAATCTACAGCGCCAGTAGCCTCAGACAAACCGTATATAGCGGAAGGTATCGTGGTAATTCCAGGACAAGAGCCACAGGTTGTTATGAGTCAGCCACGTGTTGCCATGCCGCCTTTACCGAGTATTACCTTACTTGATGTCCCTGATCGAAAAGAAAACCCAATCACAAAAGATGAGTTAGATATTGTTGCTCGCTTAGTGGAAACCAAGTTAGCTGACTTTAACATCGTAGCCAATGTTGTTGGCGTATTCCCAGGTCCTGTTGTTACCCGGTTTGAGTTAGAGCTTGCTCCAGGTGTTAAAGCGTCAAAAATTTCTAATTTGTCTAAAGATTTAGCGCGTTCTTTGCTAGCTGAAAGTGTCCGTGTCGTAGAGGTCATTCCAGGTAAAGCTTATGTGGGTCTTGAGTTACCTAATAAGTTCCGTGAAACCGTGTTTATGCGCGATGTACTTGACAGCAAAACCTTTGAAGAAAGCCAGTCAAATCTATCAATGGTGTTAGGTGAAGATATTGCAGGCGACCCAGTGGTCGTTGATTTAGGCAAAATGCCGCATTTACTGGTTGCGGGTACGACAGGCTCTGGTAAATCAGTTGGTGTGAATGTGATGATCACCAGTATTTTGTATAAGTCGGGACCAGAAGACGTACGCTTCATCATGATTGACCCGAAAATGCTTGAGCTATCAGTTTACGAAGGCATTCCGCATTTATTATGTGAAGTTGTGACCGACATGAAAGAAGCGGCCAATGCACTACGTTGGTGTGTCGGTGAAATGGAACGCCGATATAAGTTAATGTCGGCATTAGGTGTGCGTAATCTTAAGGGCTACAACACCAAGATTAAACTTGCAAAAGAAGCGGGAACACCGATTGTAGACCCGTTATGGAAATCATCTGAAAGCATGGATGAACAAGCACCTGAGTTAGATAAATTACCTTCGATAGTTGTAGTGGTCGATGAATTTGCTGACATGATTATGATTGTCGGCAAAAAAGTAGAAGAATTGATTGCCCGTATTGCCCAAAAAGCACGTGCAGCTGGTATCCATTTAATCTTAGCGACTCAGCGTCCTTCGGTCGATGTGATTACAGGTTTGATTAAAGCGAACGTACCGACTCGTATAGCATTCCAGGTATCTTCACGTATCGATTCACGTACCATTTTAGATCAACAAGGCGCTGAAACCTTGCTAGGCATGGGTGATATGCTTTACTTGCCACCAGGTACCAGTGTGCCTATTCGTGTGCATGGTGCATTTATTGATGATCATGAAGTACATAAAGTGGTTGCCGATTGGCATGCCCGTGGTAAACCGCAATATGTCGAAGAAATTCTTAATGGCGTTAGTGATGGTGAGCAAGTGCTGTTACCTGGTGAAACCGCAGAAACCGATGATGATACTGATCAGTTATATGATGAGGCTGTCGCTTTTGTTACTGAAACCCGCAGAGGCTCTATTTCCAGTGTTCAGCGTAAATTCAAAATCGGTTACAACCGCGCAGCCAGAATTATCGAAATGATGGAGACACAAGGTATTGTCAGCACGCAAGGCCATAATGGTAACCGTGAAGTGTTAGCACCACCGCCACCACGTGGTTAATCAGACAATGCCAGCAAACGTTAAACGAAGTTTAATCTTAGTTTGTTAGGCCTAAATGCTACATTGAAATAACGATTACGCTCTTAGAAGTAGTAGGAAAGAATATGAAAAAATGTGTTGGTTTATTATCAATTATCACGGCGCTGTTTATTACGCCGGTTCACGCTGATGATTCAGCAGAACTACGTGAAAAACTGAAAACATTGGCATCTTTAAAAGCTGACTTTAGCCAAGTCGTTACCGATATTAATGATAAAGTGATTCAGTCAGGCCAGGGCGTTTTTGCCCTTGCTTATCCTAATAAATTCTACTGGCATTTAACTCAGCCGGATGAATCTTTAATTGTTGCTGATGGTCAAGACTTGTGGATATTTAACCCATTTGCTGAAGAAGTCACCGTGATGGACTTTGCTGATGCTGTCGAAGCTTCGCCGATTGCTTTACTTGTTCATAGAGATGAAGAAACTTGGGCGCAATACCATGTTGGTCAAGTAGAGCCTGAGTCAGGAAAAGCCTGTTATATGATTAAACCTAAATCACTCGAAAGCAGTGTAGTTACGGTAAAAGTCTGTTTTGATCACACTCAACTAACCGATTTTAATCTATTGGATGAGCAAGGTAATCACAGTCAGTTCATGTTAACCAATCAAGCCAGTGTGACAGAAGATGAGCAATCATTGTTTGAATTTGTCGTACCGGCAAACGTTGATATAGACGATCAACGTAATAGCCCTGCGCAATAAGGTTTACCGTGTCTAACTTAGGCTTTGATTTCTCACCCGACTTTCGTCCTTTAGCTGCAAGAATGCGCCCGAGGGAAATCAGTGAATACGTTGGTCAAAGCCATTTGCTTGGTGAAGGCCAACCGTTAAGACAAGCCCTTGAAGCCAATCGTGCTCATTCAATGCTCTTATGGGGGCCGCCTGGCACAGGCAAAACCACTCTAGCTGAACTCGTTGCTCATTATGCCAATGCTCACGTTGAGCGGATTTCTGCGGTGACCTCAGGGGTTAAAGAAATTCGCGCTGCGATTGAGCAAGCAAAAGCAGTTGCGCAAAGTCGTGGTCAACGCACATTATTATTTGTTGATGAAGTACATCGATTTAACAAAAGCCAACAAGATGCATTTTTGCCGTTTATTGAAGATGGCACGGTCATTTTTGTTGGTGCAACGACTGAAAACCCATCGTTTGAACTCAATAACGCATTATTATCACGAGCAAGGGTGTATCTCATTAATCGCCTAGATGGTGATGATATTGCTCAAATTATCAATCAAGCATTAACAGACACTGAACGTGGTTTTGGTAAACGCAATTTCGCCATGCCAGATGATGTTATGCAGCAATTAGCAGCCACATCAGATGGTGATGCCCGCAAAGCACTTAACTTATTAGAGTTAATGAGCGACCTAGTCAGTGACAATGGCAGCTTTACCCAAGAGATGCTTACTCAAGTTGCTGGCCATCAGATGGCCGCGTACGATAAAAATGGCGATCAATTTTACGATTTAATTTCAGCAGTGCACAAGTCAGTGCGTGGTTCATCGCCAGATGCTGCGCTGTATTGGTATTGCCGCATTTTAGAAGGCGGCGGCGATCCTTTGTATGTTGCAAGGAGACTGCTTGCGATCGCTTCTGAAGACATTGGTAATGCCGATCCAACTGCAATGAATATTGCCCTCAATGCTTGGGATTGTTTCCACCGAGTAGGGCCTGCAGAAGGTGAACGAGCCATTGCGCAAGCGATTGTTTATTTAGCCAGCGCGCCCAAAAGTAATGCTGTTTATACCGCATTTAAAGCGGCTCGAACACTTGCTAGAGAAACTGGCCATGAGTCAGTACCTGATCATTTACGAAACGCACCGACTCAGCTTATGAAAAACATGGGGCTTGGCGCGGAATACCGCTATGCTCATGATGAACTTGGTGCATTTGCACCCGGTGAAAATTATTTTCCTGAGTCACTGCAGCAAAGCCAGTTTTATTATCCAACTGAACGTGGTTTTGAAAAAAGAATTAAGGATAAGTTGGCCCATTTAGCTGAACTTGACAGAACAAGCGAGGTAAAACGCTATGATTAGCTTGACCAATATCATGTTTGTGGCACTTGGAGGCTCAATTGGTGCAGTTTTTCGCTATGTTATTTCAATTTTAATGCTTCAGCTATTTGGAAGCAGTTTCCCTTTTGGTACACTGTTAGTCAATATATTGGGATCATTCTTGATGGGCATCGTTTATGCCATCGGTCTTGAAACAAGTCACCTAAGCCCAGAAATGAAAGCCATGGTTGGTGTTGGGCTATTGGGCGCGTTAACGACTTTTTCCACGTTTTCCAATGAAACATTATTGCTCATGCAAGAAGGACTCTTCTTAAAAGCAATTCTCAACGTGTTGTTGAATGTCACGCTATGTATTTTCATGGTATATGTCGGCCAGCAGCTAGTAATTTCTCGCATTTAACTATTAAGAATATAAAACATGTTAGATCCAAAATTTTTGCGTAACGAACTTGAAGTCACAGCTGAGCTTTTAGCTAAACGTGGCTTTATCCTTGATGTTAGCCGCCTTACTGCCTTAGAAGAAAAACGTAAGTCGCTACAAGTGGAAACAGAAGAATTACAAGCGTCCCGTAATGCAATCTCTAAATCCATCGGTCAAGCTAAGTCTCGTGGCGAAGATGTCAGTGAAATCATGGCAAAAGTAGGGGATTTAGGTTCTCAACTTGATGCGAAGAAAACTGAACTAGCTGAGTTATTAGCTGAGTTAAATGGTATTGCGATGAGCATGCCTAACTTGCCTGATGATGCAGTACCTGCTGGCGCAGATGAAAATGACAATGTTGAAGTGCGCACATGGGGCGAGCCAACTAAATTTGATTTTGAAGTCAAAGATCATTTAGACCTTGGTGAAGGCTTAGATGGCTTAGATTTTAAAAGCGCAGTTAAAATTACCGGCTCACGCTTTATCGTAATGAAAGGTCAAATTGCGCGTTTAACCCGTGCAGTTGGTCAGTATATGTTAGATCTTCATACTGAAAACCACGGCTATACAGAAATGTATGTGCCGTTATTAGTGAACGAAGAAAGCTTACTGGGTACGGGTCAATTACCAAAATTCGGTGAAGACTTATTCCACACCAAACCAGCGACTGAAGAAGGACAAGGCTTAAGCCTTATCCCTACTGCTGAAGTGCCATTAACCAATATGGTTCGTGACACGATTGTTGAAGAAGCGAATTTGCCTCTTAAAATGACTGCATTAACATCTTGTTTCCGAAGTGAAGCTGGCTCTTACGGTCGTGATACTCGTGGTTTAATTCGCCAGCATCAGTTTGATAAAGTAGAACTTGTTCAAATCGTTAAGCCAGAAGATTCAATGGCAGCACTTGAAGAATTGACTGGTCATGCTGAAAAAGTACTACAAGGTTTAGGTCTTCCATACCGTACTATGATCTTATGTACTGGCGACATGGGCTTTGGCGCTGCTAAAACTTATGATTTAGAAGTATGGTTACCTGCGCAAAACACTTACCGTGAAATTTCTTCTTGTTCAAACATGAAAGATTTCCAAGCACGTCGTATGCAAGCGCGCTACCGCGGTGTTAATGATAAAAAGCCAACGCTTTTACATACACTGAATGGTTCTGGTTTGGCAGTAGGGCGCACAGTGGTAGCGATTCTTGAAAACTACCAAAATGCTGATGGCTCAATTACTATTCCTGAAGCGTTACGTCCGTATATGCGTGGACTTGAAAAGATTGCTTAGTAGATAACGCTAATAGCCATCTACATTGCCAAAGGTTAACAGTCCCTTTGGTAATGGGATAAACAATAAAAACCAAACATCATGTTTGGTTTTTTTATGGCAACAAATCATTTGCTGTTGTCCACAACTTAAAAAGTAAAGATGAAGATGTTAGAAATCGAATATGTCATAGATGAGATGTCGACAAAGATGTATGTCGACAAAACGCATTACTTTAAGTTATCTGATAACCAATGGGTTTTAGCTGGTGACTTGGCGGTTAGTGCAAGTATCATCGCTAGAAGTGGCACTGCAGCATCTATAGTCACAGTGATTGAAATTGACCCAAGGTACCATTATTGTGATGTTAAATTGAGTCATAATCATCATTTCTTTGTCACTAAAAATCCAACTTCAGCACTAGATAAAAACTGTGAAATAGCGCCAACCGATCCCCTTGAATTAATCCCCTATGAGTTAGCCAATAAACCTTCTTACCACCCCAATGGTGAATCAACAGGGCACCATAGCGGCCCGTGGGTTGCGGCGAGACATATTAATAATAAGGGTGAACATATCTTTGGTTGGGGCAGAGCAGATGACGTAATGTGTGCTGAAGATGCAGCGGTCAATGATTTAAAAGCTAAAGTTGGCGGCGATACATTATTGAACCGTAAAAATGTCACCATATCCCATGCATATATTCGTAAATACACTAAAAAAGGCAGGTTAATCAATAAAATGAGCCCTTGTACATATTGCCGTGAAAACTATGGCTCGGCTTTAAATGATAAAACGGTGGGAGAGAGTGACTTAATTAAACCTGGGCGAGATTACCTGCCAGAGTAAAAGTTAGCTTATAGGTAATTGTTTAATTTTAAAACTAATTGTTGTTAGTTTAACTTGCTCTTATCTCAATTTATACAAACCTAAAATCACTAAGCGGTATTAAGCTAATTTATAACCAAATTGAGTAAAGTAAGATAAGAGCAGTGTTTCATTTTCTACTGTAAAATCAGATGCATTTAGCAGGTTTTGGTAACCCAGCTATCTTAGTTGCCTGTTTAGCCGGTCCGACAGGAAAAAGGGTATACAAGTATTTAGAGTTACCTTTATCTGCCCCTAATGACTGACCTATAGCCTTAACCAATACACGTATTGCAGGACTGGTTTTAAACTCTAAGTAAAAATTTCGAACAAAATTAATCACTTCCCAATGTTGTTCGGTGAGTTCAATCTCTTCTGTTGCTGCCAATGTTGGCGCCATTTCTGGCGACCAGTCTGTGTAATTTTTTAAATAACCTTTAGCGTCAACTTCAATGTGTTGACCGTTAAATTCAAATGATTCTACCAAGTGATCACCTTAGTGTGTTGCAATGTAGCCAGTACAAACTGGTCATAATCAATGATTGAGATATTGGCTGATTGAGGTAAACGCTCGCTTAAGCCTCTGGCTTCAATGTCTTCAATTAACACATACAGTTTGAAGTCAGCCAAACGTTGTTGCCATTGAGTATTGAGTAAACAATTTAGCGCATCGTCAGCGAGTAAAATGCTGTCTTGAGCATCAATGTAACGTAAACAAGTGTTAAGGGCGTTATCAGCCGTTACTGAGCTTTGAATATGGTGCAATATCATAGTTAGTAGACCACCACTTCATTTGCCTGCTGAATTAATAGCTGTATCTGTTTAACACTCGCCATTTCAGCTTCAAAATTAAATTCACTTTCTTTTAAACCAAATTGTTTAGCTGATTCTTGGCAAACCAAAACAGTGTCAATATCATATAAACTAAGCGCTTTAAAAGTGGCTAAGTAATCCTTACTGCCGACGAGTTCAGGCTGCTGTTCAGGCAATAAATGTAAAACCGCTTCATCAGTAAATACCACACTGACTTCTTGCTCAAAGCTTGCACTTAACATGGCAAAATCGAGTCCTTCGCGACTAGAAGTATTACCAATCGGGCTATGTCTAAAGATGACACATACTTTTTTCATTAACTGAGTACCTTTGTCTTACCGCTGTATTTAATCATTAGAAACAAATCAATCTATCTGATTGTTCAATACCGGTAACGAGTTCACCGAGTCCGCCCATTGTGAATTTGTCACTGGCGTTGAAAGCATCTTTACGGTTTTCGTTTGCATCCTGTGCCGACAAAACCCCACGCCTTAAGGCAGCAGAAACACAATTAACAAGATGTAGATTATGTTCAGTAGCGAGTTTAGTCCAAGCTCGATGTAAATCATGCTCGTCAGAGGCGGGACAAATTAAAGCGCTACTATTCATCACACCATCTTGATAAAAGAAAACATGACTGACTTGATGACCCAAAGACAAAACGCTTTCAGTAAAACGAAGGGCGCGGAAACTGGCGGTAGAGCCATAAACTGTGCCATTAACTTGGATAATAAATTTATTCATAACAATAAAAAATGGCTCCTGTAAGGGAGCCATTTTAGCGTAGTTAGCTGATTAATCACAAGGTCATAAATAAGTGATTAATACCGATACTCACTGATTAATCATCGTTACCCATGCCTAACAAGTGTAGTAGGGCCATGAATAAGTTAATGAAGTTTAAGAATAATGAGATTGTTGCGCGAATATAGTTTGTTTCGCCACCATTTACGATACGGCTTGTATCATAAAGGATTAAACCAACCATAATCATCGCTACAGCAGCTTGCAGTGCCATAAACATCGCGCCGCTGTTTACAAAGAACATGTTGATTAAAGAAAGACCAATAACCACAAGTAAACCAGCAAATAAGAAACCACCCATAAAGTTAAAGTCTTTCTTAGTGGTGATTGCGTATGCTGATAATGAGATAAAGATGACTGAGGTTAAACCAAAGGCTTGCATAATAAGCTCTGGGCCATTCGCCATACCAACATAATGGTTAAGAATGTAACCTAGTGATGCACCTTGCATACCTGTAAATGCGAAAACCCAAGCTAAACCCGAAGCATTATCGGCTTTTTTCAAGGTAACCATCATGACTACGATACTGCCTAGTGATAGACCGATAGACATGAAAGGACCGATGTTCATCGCCATTGCAACACCAGCCATTACAGCTGCGAATGCTAATGTCATGGACAATAACATGTAAGTGTTTTTAATGAGTTTGTTGGTTTCCATCGTCGTAGCTTGTTGGCCCGACAAAGTTTGTTGATTCATAACAGTCTCCAAGACGTTAAAAAAATGATGTTCCTATATTAGAAAGCTTTGGAACATACTGATAAATTACTAATGACTTAAGTTGATGATACCTGAGCTTTACTACAGCTTAAAGTAATCTTCGTAAACGAATTGCATCAGGAACAATAAATATTGTGTAAATCAGAGAGCTAACTCACCTGATTACCTAAAAAAGGCTTATTAAAAGGCTTATTAAAAGGCAAATTGGATTACGCTAAATCCAATGATAATAATGCCATTGTTAAAAAATTAGCTTAACTGAACATTAAATCTGACATTTGGCTCATTACAATTGAATAACTGGCTTAATTAATTGATAAAAATGAGACATCAGCAAATTCGTCGTTTACGCTAACCACTCTCGATGCAGTTTATCTGTATCACCTAGATAATCTAATACCCATTCCAATGCCGGAGACATCTTTTCTTGGTTCCATGCTAAACAGCAAGGGCTGGCATTCTTTGGGTTCTCAAGTGTTTTAGAAATTAACGAACCTGATTGAATAAACGGTTTAGCAAGGTTCAGCGGCATATAGCCAATACCTGAACCATCCCTGAAACAGTTTATTGCGCGGATCCAGTCTGGCACAACTAAGCGGCGCTGATTATCGAGTAACCATGTCGTGCGTTTTGGGATTTCTCGCGACGTATCTTCAAGACAAATAGAAGGGTACTGACGTAGTTCATCATCTGAAAGCGGTGTTTCAATATCGGCCAGAGGATGATTTTTACTGACCAAGAACGCCCATTCAATGTCGCGCATGTCTTTATATTGAAAAACGCCACCGACAGGGATAGCGGTGGTTGCGCCAATGGCAATGTCACTTCGACCAGTTGCCAATGCTTCCCAAACACCATTGAAGACTTCAATGCGGATGATAAGTTCTACATCGCTAAAGTGGCGGTAGAAGTCGGCAATTAATACGCTGATCCTATCTGCACGGACAATATTATCTAGTGCAATGGACAAAGTAGGCTGCCAGCCATTTGCGACACGCTGAGTACTGCGCTTTAAGTCGTTCATTTCAGCTAGTAGTTCTCTTGCATGTTGCACGAAGTGTTTACCCGGTTCAGTTAAGCTTACACTTCGATGATGCCTTTCAAACAAAATGACACCAAGTTCGTCTTCTATTTGTTTAACGGCATAACTGACGGCTGATGGAACTTTGTGTAATTGATTGGCCGCAGCGGTGAAACTACCGACACGCGCGACTATATCTATCATTTCCAATGCTTGTTCTGAAAGCATGAAGGGCTATCCTTTGCTATGAAAAATTATGAATGCAGTCATCAAAAGTAAACGTTTCACAAAGTTTTTGCAAGTCATTAGACTGCACGCAGTTTTTAATAGTCTCAACTTGGAATACCTTTTTACATGAACAATGCATCATCCATTACCACTAATTCAAAGTCTGCAAATTTGCAGTACTTTATTTTGTTAGGTTACCTCGCTTTACTGAGTATGCTGGGCTTTATTGCTACAGATATGTATTTGCCTGCATTTCAGAATATTGCAGATTCATTTTCTACTAGCTTAAATAATGTGGCCTTTTCATTAACCACCTTTTTGGCAGGCTTAGCGCTAGGACAATTATTATATGGTCCACTAGTTGAAAAAGTAGGTAAGCAAAAAGCATTAATCATCGGTCTTGCATTGTTTGCAGCGGCCAGCGGCGCGATCGTTGCCAGTGAATCAATTGTGATGCTTAATATTGCGCGATTTTTTCAAGCGCTGGGTGCATGTAGTGCTGGCGTGATTTGGCAAGCGATTGTGGTTGAAAAATATGATGCTGAAAAAGCACAGAAAATATTTTCAAACATTATGCCGCTTGTTGCACTTTCACCAGCAGTTGCACCACTGATAGGTGCATCAATTGTCAGTAATTTTGGCTGGCGTGCCGTCTTTATCACATTGGTGATTATTGCATTGTTATTAATTGTATTAACTAAGTGGTTAGTTGCGGCTGAGACCAAGCAAGCGGAAGTACAAGAGAGCATTAGCTACAAGTCGATTTTAAAAAATACGCATTATCTAGGTAATGTGGTCATTTTTGGCGCTTGTTCCGCTGCTTTCTTCAGTTATTTAACGGTTTGGCCAAGTGTAATGATCAAGTACGGTTATGAAGCGCAGGCCATTGGCTTAAGCTTTATTCCTCAAACCATTATGTTCATTGTAGGTGGCTACATGAGCAAGGTGTTGGTGAAAAAGCTTGGCGCACCGACAGCACTTAAGTATGTATTAGCGCTGTTCTTTGTGTGTGTTGCTGCAATCGCTATCGTGACATTAGTTATGAAAATTGAAAGTATTTACCCATTACTGATCTCTTTTTCAATTTTAGCTGCTGGTAACGGTGCAATTTATCCTATCGTAGTGAACAATGCGCTGCAGCAATTCAGTAAAAATGCGACTAAGGCGGCTGGTTTACAGAACTTTATTCAAATTGGTATGGCATTTGGTGCATCGAGTATTGTGGCTCTGTTAGCCCAATATGCTGAAATGACCATTGGTTTAGGGGTGACATTAAGTGCTGTAGGCGTGTATTTGGGCTACTTATTATCAAAGCATGATAACTGGACTTCAGTTAAACAATGTTTTGTAAAGCCAGATCCTGCTCGAATTAGCGCCTATGCTGATAAAAAATCAGCAGAGTGATGCCATCTTAAGCAAACGGTAAGTTTTATGTAAAGTTATGCTTTACAGAAAACGTTGAGGACATTATTATTCTCGGCGTTCGGAGAGATGGCAGAGTGGTCGAATGCACCGGTCTTGAAAACCGGCATGGGTTTGTAGCCCATCTAGGGTTCAAATCCCTATCTCTCCGCCACATTTAGAAAAGCCCGCTAATTTATTAGCGGGCTTTTTGCTATCTAGAATTTAATATATAAAACAACATAGGTTTGTAGTTCATCAATGTAGGGTTCAACTCCTTATCTCTTCGCCATATTAAAGACGAAAGGCTCATCAGATATGATGAGCCTTTTTTCGTTCTTGCGTATTTATAGTTAAACATAGGTTTGTAGTTCATCAATGTAGGGTTCCTCTTTCAAAAATACGCTATCTCTCCGCCATATTTAGAAAAGCCCGCTACTTAAAAGTAGCTGGCTTTTTGCTATCTGGAAATTGAGTGAGTTCGGCAAGAGAATTAAAAGGTTTGTAGCGCATTAACGTGGGTTCCTCTTTCAAAAATACGATATATTTCCGCCATATTTAAGAAAAGTCCGCTATTTATAGTGTGCTTTTTACTCTCTGTATTTGGTCTAATTCTCTGTTCTTTGGCATCCGTGGGCTTACATCAACGTTTAGGTGTAGTCTTTGTGTTAGCATCACAAGCTTGGGATTCAGCTTATAGCCTTTACTCACCTAATATAGTGGGTAGCACATGAGTTTTACTGGTGCGGTTAGCTAATCAACTATATAAGCAAAATGGAGTTGTCTTTTGTATTCGTGAAACCGGATATGCGAACATCATAATTTATGAGTTTTAAATCAAACAAATACAGCATTGAATCTACAGATTATCAAATCGGACAGGATAATGTGACTAAATTGGGCATGGATGTTCACAACACAGTTTTTACCGCTTCAGTCGGGCTCTCTCTTCTCTTCATCATCACTTTATTAGCACTTTCCCCAGCGGATGCCAAAGCTGCGATCGATTCAGTAAAAGGCGCAGTACTATCTAATTTCGATTTCCTTTTCATGTGGGGCGCAAACATAATGCTGCTGCTTGCAGTTGTTATTGCGTTTTCACCTTTAGGGAAAATTCGTTTAGGTGGTGATAAAGCCAAGGCTGATTATTCCTTGGTATCCTGGATAGCCATGTTATTTGCTGCTGGTATGGGCATAGGCTTGATCTTTTGGGGTGTGGCTGAGCCAACTGCATTTTATACCAACTGGTTTGGCACCCCGTTAAATGTTGACCCATTTACCCCTGAAGGACGTGAAGTGTCATTAGGGGCGACTGTTTTTCACTGGGGTTTTCATGCGTGGGCCATTTATGGCATGACAGCGCTTTGTCTTGCTTATTTTGTTTATAACAAAGGTCTGCCTTTATCGATGCGCTCGGTGTTCTATCCGTTACTAGGCGATAAAGTTTGGGGCAAAACAGGGGATGTCATTGATGTATTAACTGTGCTGGTGACTCTGTTTGGTTTAGCTACTTCGCTCGGTTTAGGCGGAACTCAAGCTGCAAGTGGTATCAGCCATGTGTTTGGCCTTGAAAATAATCTCTTTCTTCAGCAATTCATTATTATGTTGATCATGGGATTAGCCATAGTCTCTGTACTTAGAGGGATGAATGGAGGTATAAAATTTTTAAGTAACCTTAATATGGTTATTGCCTTTGTCTTTATTATCTTTATTGCCGTGCTGAATTTCACAACGGTACTAGATTCAGTCGCTACCGCACTTACTGGTTACGTTAAAAATATCATTCCTTTGAGTCAATCTTCTGGTCGAGAAGATACCACATGGTTACATGGTTGGACCGTTTTCTACTGGGCCTGGTGGGTCGCTTATGCTCCTTTCTTTGGTATGTTCGTGGCGCGTATATCTAAGGGGCGCACTATTCGTCAGTTCCTTTTATGTGTATTGATAATACCAACAGCGGTGACATCAGCGTGGATGTCTATTTTTGGCGGTATCGCAATTCAACAAGTGATTGATAAAGTGGGGCAGTTAGGTATAGATCAAGGTATTGCTGACGTATCTTTGAGTTTGTTCTACATGTTAGAAGCTTACCCACTCGGAAATATATTATCGCTTATCGCAATCGCACTAATTATTGTTTTCTTTGTGACGACATTAGATTCAGGCTCAATTGTGATTGATGGCATGACTGCAGGTGGTAAGTTAGAAGTGCCTGATCGACAGAAAGTTGTTTGGGTCTTTATTTCTGGTGCCATTGCTATGGTAATGCTGTGGATTGGTGGTACTCAATCAATTCAAGCTCTACAGTCGATAACAATTATTGCTGCACTGCCATTTACTATTATCTTACTTTTAGCTTGCTTCAGTTTGATCAAAGGATTATTGACTGAAACTGATCGAAACAAGCAGATCGATAATGTCAAAGAAGCAGCCTAAAACTGTCAAGCCTTTTGGTTTAAGTCTATTGGTTTCAGCCTTTTGGTTTAAGCCAATTGGGTTTGAGTAGATTTGGCTTGAGCTGTTTTTACTTGAGTAGATAGGTTTAAGTATGAGAACCAATTAAATGACTTAGTGTTAATAAAACACATTTACTGGTTTTAACGTACGCCATGTGGTGTAAACCGTTAAAAAAACAACATGGTGATGTTATGTTGAGCAAACGAGTCATTTAATTGAATTTATCACTTTACAGTGAACCCCGAGGACATTATTATTCTTGGCGTTCGGAGAGATGGCAGAGTGGTCGAATGCACCGGTCTTGAAAACCGGCATGGGTTTGTAGCCCATCTAGGGTTCAAATCCCTATCTCTCCGCCATATTTAAAGAAGCCCGTTACTGCAAAGTAACGGGCTTTTTGCTATGTGGAAATTGAGTGAGTTCGGCAAGAGAATTAAAAGGTTTGTAGCGCATCAGTGTAGGGTTCAAATCCCTATCTCTCCGCCATATTTAAAGAAGCCCGTTACTGCAAAG